>CAMDHS010000082.1 GCA_945898115.1 Comamonas sp. lk | reverse complement strand
ATATGCTGAATATTGTTTTGCGAGTCCACAGCGGTAAAAAGTTTAACAATTTTAGTACTGGCATAGTGGCTATTGTTGTTACCGTACTGACCAGTAAAGGACGAACCATATGCCAGCCCGGTAAGATCAAACTTCCAGACGTTGCCGAGGTAGTCACCAGCATAAGCATATTGCACAACGCCATTGCTGCGCACCACCCCAGGCGTGGCAAGACCATTGGAGCTGCTGCTTGAGAAGTTTGATACGCAACTGCTGGGAGAGTTAGCAATGCCTCCTGTGCAGGTGAGGTATTTAGCCAAGACAACGCCATCCACCAGCCGCAGCACATACAAAGCCGCCTGCTGGCTGGCGCTGTTATATCCGTTGCCAAAAATAACGACATTCGTCCCATCGGCCAGTTGTTCGATGATTGGGTTTCCTAGCAAATAGCCCATGTAATTATCGTTGTTTCCCATGTAATTATCGTTGTTTCCAAAATTTTCCCAAACACCGCCATCAGTTTTTATACCTGCGGTGTTGACCGGAAGGGCAAACAAGCCTTTCCCTCCACGCCCCAAAAATCCAACCAAATAGTTGTAACCCGGTGCGGCGGATTTCATATACGAGTCCGCCTTGTATTTGTCTGAGATGGCAGTATTTCCATCAACATAAGAGCGCCCAGAAAATGTCGTTCTACTGAGTAAATTCAACGCACTGCTGGTGTCGTTGTTGCCTGCGTTCGCCGAAATCAAGGCGCTGGGTATATAAGCAAACTTCTCAGCACCATCCGCGCTCGTTCCCGTACTGGCATCAAATGCGTGCAACATACCATCGTTTGCACCCAAATAGACCATGCCGGTATCTTGAGAATACAAAGGAACGGAGTTAATCGCAGTTCCTAAAGCGGTAACACGATTGCGCAAAGTACCATTGTTCTTTACCTCTTTTTCCGAATTACCGCGCAAATAATCAACAACATCACTGCTAGTAAATTTGCTTGGATAATCAATATTAATATTTGAAAATGTAAATGTCTTTGCAGTTCCATCGTTTCGGTTTTTATAAAAAATATTTCGGGAAGCGTAAGAAGGCAATTTGGCATTGGCAGTCCAAATATCTGCATAACTTATGGTGTCAGACTCTGCGCCCGCCGCTACTGTGAAGTTGGTAGCAGTCAATTCGCCGTAAAAAGTCTTGGCGTTATAGGAGGTTGTAAATATTTGCGCCGTGGTCTGCAGTTGCTGACTCGATGAGGTTACCGTGCCCAGGGTCGCACTATTGTCAAGCACCGCTTGGAACATATTAGCAAAGGCCGTCTTGAGTTTGCCTGGGCTGGTGACTTGGGTGTAATGGTCTGGATCTTGGCTGGTGGGAAATGCCGTAGTGGGCGTAGCACCATCGGCGTAACCGCCCCAACGCGCTGCGTACCAGAGTGGGTTTTTAAGCGTGTTTTCCGAAGGGTTGGCTGCCGGATAGAAGGTGAAAGAACTGTAGCCGGTTACTCCCTGACCACCTGTATTCGGGAGCGGATTGCAACCATTGGGCGGCGGACTGGTGTCGCAATAATTGGGCGTTCGATCTGCGGGCACGTTCAAATAATAAGACGAAGATCCATTTGACGGACTTTCCGTATCTGCAACTTGGTCTTGCACTACCAAATAAGGACCGTCGGCCGTAGTTCCTGTAATCGTGTAACCGATATTTTGTTGCGCACCACCGGCCTGGTAGGTCGGGCTTATCTTGATCGTTAAATAGGTACTTGTAGCATCAATTTCATATAAAGCAAATGCATCCATTTCAAAATCACCGCCCCAGGCATGGTCTTCATAGTTAATATAAAACTTTATACTGAATTGGCCATTAGTGTTGGTTGGATCCCTCAAGTACGTGATATATGCACCTACAATTTGGTTAGACGGTTGAAAAGCGCCTTTGGCCGGACCAATCGCAATGCTGTTGTAGGAATGCCCGCCAGCTTGGAAAACAGTCTTGGCAAAAGGCACGATGGTCACCGTTTTCCCACCGGGAAAGGGCACCTTGATGGTGGGGAAAGGGCTGTTTAGCAGCAGGGCATAGGTGTCCACCGTCGGTATATTTTTGTTATTGACCGTACGCAAGCTCGCTTGTTTTCCAAAATATGCCACCGCCGCCGCGTAATAGCTGCCCTGGCTACCGGTCTCGTCGGGTATTAACCCACGAATCTTGCCCAACGAACTGATGTTTTTCAGGGTCGGGCTGTCATCCGCATTCAACGTATTGGAGTTGGTGTAGCTCTCGCCGATAAAGCGTGATGTTCCGTTAATGCCTTCGATCGAGCCAATGCTATCTGCCAAGGTCGTGACATTCAGACTCGTCCCAGCGGCGTTGTTGAAGGTATCGCTAAATCCAGTTGCGATAAAGGTGCTACCCGGTAGCTGGTCGGAGTCGAATGACGGGTTTGCGCCCGACACGACGAGGAGATTGGGCTTGGCGCACCACTTTGATGTGTCGGTATAAGGGTCGGTCCAAGCAGGGCTTTGAAGGCCAACTGCAGTGTCTTCTTCAATCTCAATCGAGGTGCCACCGAAGGCCGTGGTGGCGGTCGTTCTTCCGGCGAAATAGCGCAATCCTTCGTACATCATTTCCGCAACCGGATTTCCCCAATCGCCATAGGTCCCCTCTGACATGGTACTGCTGCCTTGGTCCCACTGATTTTTATAGACGAAGTTATTACCATAGTAATCATTCGAATAATCGGGTACTGGGCGTTGATAGGTGGTACCGTTAACCACGATCGGATTACTGGGATTATTGAAGTTTCGAATCCTGATGTTATTGATCTGGCTTATAAGAGAGCTCGTAAGAGGAAGAAACTGTCCCGAAGTTGAAGAAACTTCGTTAACAAACGAGCCCATGTTTTTTCGCAAGCGCCCGCCCGAGAGGTTTTTATCGTAGCTGCCGGTGATTAGGCCGAAATTGAGACTTCCATTTTCACCATAATCGTGCAGTACGCCGACTGGCTTATAGCTGATATTCCCAGAACTATCGGTATAAGCTTTACAACCGCTGACGAAATTGGTCGTGCCGGTGGCACATGCCTGAACGCGTACGGTGTAGTCTGTGAGGGTGAGGTCATTGTCCATTAGCTTCGCGTTTGCCTCGACACCTTTTGCATCACCGATATTTCCATAACCCGTAATATACCCGGCAAAACTAATAGGTGTGGCAATAGCGTTTAATACAGGCCGCTCAGACGACGCCCAACGCCAAACACTGGTTGCACTGTTTTGTATGACGCGTAATAGTGGCGGATATTTACTGCAGTTAATTAATGTTGCACAATTTAGCCAATCGGGCTCTGTTAGGCCTGGGGTTGTCGTGGGAACAAGTAGGCCTGATTTATATCCATTTCCATCGTTGGTATAGACGCCATTGGGCTCACCTTTAGTTTGAAAGGTGGCGCCCTTTGTCATCGGGCTAGTAAGGTTTCCAAAAAAATGGCGCCGCTGAATGCCATTTGTAACGAGTGGTATACCAAGTGGCGTGTACAGCCGAATGTCGTAGCCATCATTTGCAACACTGGTATATTCTTTTGCCCACGCATGTCCGTCTTGCGGTATGTACGCGCGTCTCAAAATCGTTCTTGGCTCAGGCGAGGTGGCTGGGAGATCGAATTCGCGGTAACCGCCGTACAGCGCCACACGCATTGCATCTATTCTGCTGGTGGTCACGTAGTTGAGCCAGTTTCCACTCCATGTGGTGCTTTGCCCACTGGCCACACAAGGTCCGGGCACCGTAGTCCCATTAACAGACGCCGCTTGCGCAAGGGCTGAGGGGTTGAAGTAAGCGCTATTTCCAGCCTCTAAATTTGAATTGCTGCCCGTATAACTGTAGCAATAATACGAGTTGTATAGGCCCAAGTATTCAAAGTTCGGATTGAATCGGTAATCGATCACTCCGTCGCCTGTGAGATCAATTAAGTCGTTATAAGCAGGAAAGAACAAGCTATGGTCGCGCGCCATGGTCAGCAACACCAAGGGTGCTGCGCCTTGACTGGCCCGCACAGGCGGTGCGGTTTCTGGCGAGGCGCCCAAAACTTGGCACTGGACTGGCGACGCGAAAAATAGCGCCAGCCCGCAGACAGACGCGCTCAAGAGCGCCCAGAGCCTACGGAATATGCGGCGGCGGCTTGCTTGCATGGTATGGCCTTTCAAACAATAAACCTACTTGGGTTGCGCCAGAAAATAGGACTGCAACTGAACCACAGCGCGGTCGGTGGCGGTATTGGTGCGTACGGTGATGCGGTACTGAGCGCAGTTGTAGCGGTCATCGGATTTGGTTGGATCGCAGGCAAAGTTTTTGCCGAGAAACTCAATGATGTATTGCTGCTGTGTACCGTCGGCCAAGGTGGCATCCGATCCGATGGAGGCACTGGCGGCGGCGGCAGACGTGCTGGCAATCACAGCAACCCAGCCGTTGAAGTTAGTGTCCGTCCATCGGGTAGCGCAGGTGGGCGAGGGTTGCGAGCAGTAGCCGTTGGTGCAGGGCGAAGGGTCGGTGTCGCCGGTGGACGTACAGGTTCCGCTGTGACTGCCGTTGGGTTGGTTGGCATCGACGGCGGAAGTGTAGGCGGTGTTAAACGGTGTGGCGACAGATTGCGCGAAGGCCAGCGCTTCGGCCTCCCGCAATACGCGCTCGGCCGACTGCATGGCCAGATTGCGGTCCAGGCTGTTAGAGGCCATGCGCTCTTCCACCACCAGGGTGCGCACTGCGGCAATGCCGGCCAGCGTGACCAACAGCACCATGATCAGCACGACCAACAGCGCAATGCCGTCTTGGCGGTGAAGCCTGCCTGGGAGTAGTGCTTTCATAGCAAGCGCCTGCGGATGGCAACCGTCATCGGTACGGTGTGGTTGATCACTTCGCTAGCGCCGCTGCTTGTAACGCCGACCTTTTCTTGCGTTGTCAAAGTCAGGCTGAGGCGCGCCGCGATGACCTTGCTCCAGTCCAAAACCGAAGCGGCGCCTACGTAGCTGGTTGACGCCGCAGCTGGCGCGCCTGCGCCGTCGCCCACCAGATAACTTACCGTCATCGCGGTGATGTTTTCAACGATTTCTTGGCTGCTTGTGGCGGGGCTTCCCGAGCTCATGCCCAGTACCACACGGTAAAGCGATTTGGCGCTCGAAGAGCGGGAGCCAACACCGATGTACCAGGCCGATGCGTTGAGTTGATTGACAAAACCGCCAATCGCCAGATCGTTGGTTAAGACCTCTTTGGTTGCGACCGAGGTTGAGGCATTGGCGTTCAATGTGAATGTTGCAACTCGCGATCCATCGCAAGCGGTAAACACATAGCCTTCGCCTAGTGATTGGTTTGGCGTAACGTTGAAGGTGGTGACAGTGCGCGGCGTCCCCGCCCCGCCGCTGAATCCAGTGATGGTGCTAGGTGACGCAGTGCTTGCGCTCCAGACGACAAGCGCGTCAGTTCCCGCGACCCGATCACCGGAGCTTGTTCCAACCGCTTTGGCCGGTAAAACCGTTGCCCCGTCATACCCTTTTAGCCCCGAAGACCAGTTCTTCCACCACTCATTTGAATTAACGACGTTTTCTTGGATCAAACTTCCTCCACAAGCCACCCCACCGGCTTCACGAAGATCCCGTGAAATCATGTCCACCGCAAAACGGGCGTTTTCTTGCACCCGCGCCAAACCTTGGACCAAGGCCAAAGACTTGCGGTTGGCCAGGAATATTGACATTGCTGCGCCCACGGCCACCAAGCCCAGGGTAATGGCGATCATCAGCTCCACCAGCGACACGCCCGCTTGGGCGTGTCGCCGCTCATGCGTTCTGCTTAAACGCCGATAGTTCATAAGCGGCTCACCATCTGCACCGACTGCGTAGCGCTTCCGCCCAGCGCGCGGCTGTCGTCCCAGTAGACGTTGACGGTGCACACGCCGCCGATGTTGCAGGTGATGTCGCCGCAGGTGCTGGCCACATTGCCCAGCGCAGTCTTCAGGGCGCTGAACCAGGCAACTAGGTCGGCTCTTGCCAGGCTGGTGTTGGCATCCGGCGCGGTGCAAGTCCTGGTGGTCAGGTTGTAGGGCAGCGCGGGGTCGATGGCAGCCGCCTTGTTGGCGCGCATGGACTCCAGAATAAAGTTGGCGAGCATGGCGGCGTCGTTGCGCTGCAGGCTGCTTTGGGTGGCTTTGACGGCGCGCACCTGCAAGGCTGAAAAGCCCACCAAGCCGACCGAGAGAATCAAAAAGGCGATCAGCACCTCTATGAGCGCGACGCCGCGCTGCGCTTTTGCGCCTGTTTGCCGTGTTGGCATGCTCCTACCCCCTGCCTGTCTTTGGTCTTACTAACAAAATCAGTAATAAATACTGATGTTGGCATTGTAGTCACCGACGGTAAAAGTATTCACAAATATGGCTACCATCTGCAAAATGAACTTTCCAAACCGATTTCGGCAGCGCTGCCAAGGCATCACCCTGGTAGAGAGCATGGTGGTGGTTGCCATCTTGGGCATCTTGGCGGCCATTGCAGTGCCCAGTTTCAAGTCCACTATTGAGAGCAGCAGGCGCACGACCTACGCCAACCAATTGCTCGAAGACCTGGCGCTGGCGCGCAGCGAGGCGATCAAGCGGGGGGTGCGGGTGGTGGTGTGTCCATCAAGCAACGGCACCTCTTGCACTGCGTCCAATAGCTGGGCAGCGGGATGGATTGTTTTTACGGACAAAAACAACGACGCTACGGTGGATGGTGGCGAAACCGTGCTGCGCGTTCATGAGGCGCTAGCCCTTCCCTCGGGCTGGGTTGCCATCAACAATGGCAGCAACAACTATGTTTCTTATCATCCGCTGGGGGTCGCTCAAAGTACCGCCGGCGCATTTCAGGCTTTGACCATTTGTTTGCTCCCCGCCAACACGAGTTGCGTAGCAGAACAGCCCTCCGGCGTGACGAAGTACACGGATGTGGTTGTTAACAGCGTGGGAAGAGCGCGCATCGACAGCAAAGGCTAGGTGCTTTGCACCCTAGCCCCTTACCCCAAAACCCCCAACACCTCCGCCAGCACCTGGCGCGTGGTCTGCCCCGCCAGGTCCAGCACCACGCTGCGCTGGTAATAGGCGCTCAGGTCCAGACCCACGCCAACACCGCGCAGCTCGACCTGGCCTTGCGCCTCGATCTGCGCAGCGGTGGCTTGCAAATGCCGGTCCAGGTAATGCGGGTCGTTGGCCAGGGCGGTGGCGCCGTCCATGGGGCTGCCGTCGCTGACCACCAGCAAAATGCGCCGACGCACATCTTGCGCTTGCAGGCGCGCGCTGGCCCAGCGCAGGGCCTCGCCGTCCGCGCATTCGCGAAACAGCTCGGGCTTGAGCAGCGCCGCCAGGCTGCGCCGGGCGCTGCGGTAGGGGCTGGCCTGGTCTTTGAACACGATGTGGCACAGCTCGTTAAGCCGCCCCGGCGCCGCCGGTTTGCCAGCGCGGCGCCAGTCGCGCAGCGCGCGCCCACCGTTCCAGGCGCCGGTGGTGTAGCCCAGCAGCTCGGTCTGCACGCCAGCGCGCTCTAGTGCGCGCAGCAGCACGTCCAGCGCGGTGGCCAGCGCCAGCGCATGGGTTTTCATGGAACCCGAACAGTCCACCAGCACACTGAGGGCGCAGTCGGTGTGCGGCGCAATGTGTTCGGTGCGAAACAGGCGACGTTCTTGCGGGCTGGCAATGAGTTGGCCCAGGCGGCTGCCGTCAATGCGCCCAGACTCCTGGCCGCTGTCCCAGCCGTCCAGCTCGGGCAGCGCCAGGCGCGCTTGCAACTGCCGCGCCAGCAAGCCGGGGCTCACCGCCGCCTGCGCCACGGCGGCGTCTAGCGTGGCGCGCAGGCTGGCCAGTTGCTCAGCGCGCACCAGGGCGCTGGCGTCTACCACGCGGTCATAGGCGGTGGTGAATGCGCGGTAGGCATCGGGCGCGCCCTCGGGGGCATCGCGTTGTGTGAGTGCGCTGGCAAAGCCGGGTTCGCTGTCAGCTTCAAAGTCCACCCAGATTTGCAGCCAGGCGTCTTCTTCGCCGTCTTCGTCGCGGGCGCGGGCGGCGGGCTTGCTGCTCTCGGCCTGCGAGTCCACCAGCGCGGCCACCACGGCGCTTATGGCCAGGGCGTGCACCGCGTAATCGGCCTGGCTGTGGCGGCTGCGGCGCAAGCCCGCCAGGGCATGACCAAGGCGCGGCGCCAGGCCAAAGCGGGTGGCCTCCAACACGTCTTGCAGCCCCTCGGGCACCGGGTCGCCCGTCACGCGGGCACGGCAGATATTGGCCACCGTGAGCAACAAAATGCCCTGCGCCGATTCATGCAAGCGGGCGCGCACAAAGGCCTGCGACCAGGCGTCAAACCGGTGGCGCATATTGGCGCGCACGCCGGGCCAGGCGTCGGGCACCAGGGCTTCTGTGCGGTATTGCTCCAGCAGGTCAAACACCCGGCGGGCCATGGGCAGCGCCGGGCGCAGCTGCTGGTGCAAGGCGCGGTCGCTAAAGCGCAAGCGCAGCGCCACGCCGTCTGCGGCACCGCGAAAAGAAGCCAGGTCGTCGGCAGGGGTGGCGCCCATAGCGCGGCTGTCTTGCGCCCGCGGCTGGTTGGCGCTGGCACCCGCGGGCGAACTGGCACCCGGGTTGCTGCTGTCGCTGGCGGGCGCGGCATCCGCCTGCGGATGCAAATGCGGCGCAAAACTGGGCAAAAGCGTGTGGCCTTGCCAGAGCTTGCGCCCCCGGTAATGCAGACCGCTTTGGCCGCTCAGCGCCCGCAGCGTGGCGGCGCAAAGAGCGTCTAGGCTCTGCTGCTTGCGCACCAGCGCTTGCAGGCTGGGCGCGTGGTCGGCAGGTGGTGCGGCGTCAGCCATGGGCGCCGTCGCCATCGGCTTGCAGCGGCTGGTCAAAGCAGCGCTGAAAGTACTCGGCCACGGTGGCGCGTTCGGCCTCATCGCATTTGTTGACAAAAGACAGGCGCAAGGCCAGGGCCACGTCTTTGAAGATTTCGAGGTTTTCGGCCCAGCTAATCACCGTGCGCGGCGACATGACGGTGGACAAGTCGCCCAGCGCAAAGCCTTTGCGCGTCAGGTCGGCCACGGCCACCATTTGCGCCAGCAGGGCTTGGTGCTCTGGCCCGGCCAGCGCGGGCACGCGGGCGGCAACGATGGCGGTTTCTTCGGCAGCGCTCAGGTAATTGAGCGCGGCCACCAAGTTCCACCGGTCCAACTGCGCGTGGTTCAGGCGCTGAGCGCCGTGGTACAGGCCGTTCAAGTTGCCCAGGCCCAGGGTGTTGCTGGTGGCAAACAGCCGAAACTGCGGGTGGGCGCGCAGCACGGTGTTTTGGTCGAGCAGGGTGAACTGGCCCTCGCGCTCCAAGAGGCGCTGGATGACAAACATCACGTCGGGCCTGCCCGCGTCGTATTCGTCAAAGATCAGGGCCATGGGCCGCTGCAGCGCCCAGGGCACCATGCCTTGCTGGAATTCGGTGACTTGCTGGCCTTCGCGCAGCACCACGGCGTCGCGCCCCACCAAGTCAAGGCGGCTGATGTGGCCATCCAGATTGATGCGCACACAAGGCCAGTTCAGGCGCGCGGCCACTTGCTCGATGTGCGTGGATTTACCAGTGCCATGCAAGCCTTGCACCAGCACCCGGCGGTTGTGGCTAAAGCCGGCCAGCAGCGCCAGCGTCACCTCGGGGTTAAAGCGGTAGGCGGTATCGACCTCGGGCACGTGTTCGCTGGGCTCGGTAAAGGCCGCCACCTGCAAAGACGAGTCAATGCCAAACACGCTGCGCACCGAGACCTGGTGCATGGGAATATTCAAGGGCATGGCAGCGGTCGCCGCCTTAGCAGGCGCGCTCATGCGCCGGCCACCGCTGCCAGCGCGGCGCCCAAGCCCTGGGCGGGCGTGGCATCGGTCTCGATGTGGCTCAGGGCGGCGGCGGCGCGCTGCAGCGCGGGCAGCAGGGCCAGGGCCTTGTCGGCGGTCAGGCGCATCATGGGCGCTTGCACCGCCACGCACAGGTTAGAGCGGCCCGAGGCCGATGGCACGGCCACTGCCACGCACAGCAGGCCGGGCAAAAATTCTTCGTTGTCCAGCGCAAAGCCCTGGCGGCGCACATTGCGCACCTCAGCCTCCAGCGCGGCCAGGTCGGTCAGGGTTTTGGGGGTAAAGGCTTCTAGCGGCGCGTTGCCCAGCAGGCGCTGGCGCTGGCCCGGCGCCATCTGGCTCAAAAACACCTTGCCGCTGGCCGAGCAATGCACCGGCACGCGCGAGCCCGGGTGCAAGTAAAAGCGCAGGGGGGCCGGGGTTTCGACCCGGTCCAGGTAAATCACTTCGCTGCCACTCAGGGCCGTCAGGTTGCAGCTCTCGCCCACTTCGGCCACCAGGTTGCGCAGCACCGCGTGGCGCGCGCCGTGGGCGGTGTCGTTGAGCAGCAGGTTCTCGGCCAGGCGGCGCAGGCGCACGCCGGTGCCGTACTGGCGGCCGTCGCTGCTGCGCTCGAGTAAATGGGCGTTTTCTAGTTGCTGCAGCATGCGGTGCAGCGTGGGTTTGGGCACGTCGGTTTCGTCGGCCAGGCTTTGCAGCGAGAAATACTGGTCTTTGGACGCAATCACCTCCAGCAGCGCAAACAAGCGCAGTGTGGGTGTGTCGCCATTGATTTCAACGGGATCGGACTTGGGGAGGGTGACTACAGCTTGCATGGCCGCCATGATAGGGCAAAGCCCAATTTTCTGCAATTTAATGGAACAAAATATCTCGAATATTGAAATATGTGTTGCACAGCGCCAGTTTCGTGGCTATAGTTTGGCTCAATTCCGGTTTTCGGAACGCTTTGTTTCACTACCGCCTGGTTTTGATGCAATGCAGCATTTTTTGGCAGCCGCTGCTGGTGGCTGCTTTTAACGCCCCCTTCTTTTACTTTCAGGAGACCTCGACCATGAGCCAAGCCCCCAAAGACACCCGCACTGTTGTGAGCGGCGTGCAAAAAATGACGCCTTCCGAGGCTTTTGTCGAGACCCTGGTCGCCAATGGCGTGACCGACATCTTCGGCATCATGGGTTC
>CAMDHS010000081.1 GCA_945898115.1 Comamonas sp. lk | reverse complement strand
CCTGGGTGCGCACCGGAGAGCTGCGCAGCGTTCGCCACGTACGCGGGGCCATCTTGCCCGCCCTGATGTTGTGTGCTTAAAATGCACACATGCCAGAGCCTAAAACCTACAATTGGAGCGCTGATAAAAACCACTTGCTTGTGCAAGAGCGCGGTATTTCTTTTGAGCGAATAGTCTTTGAAATCAGTGCTGGAAATGAACTGGCTGTGCTCGAACACCCAAACCAAGATAAATATCCAGGGCAGCGGATATCAATAGTCCAAGTAGATGATTACGTTTACGCCGTGCCATTTGTTGAAACCGCGACGGAAATTTTTCTTAAAACCATTATTCCAAGCCGTAAGGCCAAACGCCAATACAGGAGTTCGTAATGAAGTCAAAAGCAAAATTCGACGAAGAAGAGTTGGAGATATTGCAGGCCTGGGAGGCTGGCGCACTTCGACCGGTGAGCGATATGGCAGCGCAAGGCCAAGCGCACCGTGCAGCAGCCCAGGCAACCTTTAAAAAGGACCAACGGCTGAATATTCGAATCTCCAGCCGGGACCTAAAAAATTTGCAGGCACGCGCCCTTGAGGAAGGGATTCCCTATCAAACCTTTGCAGCCAGCGTGTTGCACAAGTTTGTCAGCGGTCACTTAGAGCGTCAGCGATAAGGAGAGCGTTCCAGTCGCAGTATTGCCGCTGCCTTTTGCCTCGCACAACCACAGGCCGATTTAGTTGCGTCCGCCGTCGCCTTGGCTTTATTGAATGAAACGATTGCAATACTGACAGCCCACCCAAGACTGCGTCCCCCCAGCTGGCCACATAAATCACACGCCACTGCGTACCCACCTTGATGCGCACCACGGTGCAGCAAAACCGGCGCACGAACAGATTGACAGGCCGGGGGCAAGTCGTGCCTCCCCTACGCGCCCCTGTAGCCAGCTTCCCGCTGGTGGCGAATGGCCAGCACCGGGACGCGGTCGATATGCGGCAAAAACCGGTAAAGCGCCAGATAACCTGTTCTCCCTCTTGAGATCACCAGTTCGCGTTGCCCAAAGTTGACTTTGCGGCCTATCTCGGGGTGCTGGCCCAGAATCTCCAGCGCTTCAAAAATCAGTGTGGCCGTACCTTGTGTGGCTTGCGGATCGGTCTCCAGTAGAAAGTCACTGAGCCTTTCTAAGTCCAGGAGTGCCCGCGCCGCATAAACCAGATCAGCCATGCGGCGCAACCATGGGCTTGGCGCCATTCAGGGGCCGTGCCTGCGGTCGAGCCGGTTTGCCACCTTGGAGCCGGGCCAGGACATAGGCTTTGACATCCGCTGCTTCAAAGACAGCGTTGGTGTTCAGGGTCTCTTGGTACGAAGCCTCGCCATCGGCATACAACTGCTGGCGCGCCAAGGCGTCTTCCATCGCTTCTTGCAAGGTGTCCACCATCAGCGCATGGGCCGTCTTGCCCTCCAATGCCGCGACTTGGGCAATGCGGGTCTTCAAAGCATCAGGCAGCTTGAGCGAAGTGGTGCTGGACATGTGGCTCTCCAAAAGGGTGGCACCATGGTAGCACCGGCTGCGTTCAGAAGGCATAACGGTGGCTCATTCGTAGTGCGTCCACCTACCCGGTCCGGCGTAATGCTGATTACACTGTACATAACCTAGCACACGAAGGATCCCCTATGTCCAGCACTATGACGATTCGCCTGGAAGACGGCATCAAGAACCGGCTTGACCAGTTGGCCAGCGTTACCCAGCGCAGCAAGTCTTTTTTGGCCGCCGAGGCCATTGCGGCCTACGTAGATACCAATGAATGGCAGCTCGCCGAAATTCAGGCCGCCCTTATCGAAGCCGATGCACGCGACTACGCCACCGACCAAGACATGGCAGACCTGGCGCTGAAATGGAATGCCGGTGCACATTAAATGGCTGCGCACAGCGCGGCAAAACCTCGACGATGAAGCCACCTACATCGCGCAAGACGATGCCGCAGCTGCCAGCCGGGTCGTGGCGCGGGTGTTGGAAGCGGTGGCCCAGCTCGTGCAACAACCTGGTCTAGGCCGCCCAGGCCGTGTACCAGGCACCCGCGAACTGGTGGTGCTAAAGACGCGTTACCTTGTGCCCTACATCGTTAACGGCGATCAGGTCACGATATTGCGGGTGTTTCACACCTCAAGGCGTTTGCCTAAACGGTGGTGAGTCAAATAGTCCAGCAGCAGGCTACTGAAAACGTGGGCTGACCAAGGCCATTCGCCACCCAGCGCACTGCAAAAATCTACAGCACCCCCGCATCAAACGCCTTGCGCCCAAACACCTCGCGCAGCATGGGCGCAAAGTACGACAGCGGTTTGGTGGGGTAAGCCGGATCAAACGCCGCTTGGTCGTAGCGTTCGCAAAAGCGCACACAAGCGTCAAACCACTGGTGGCTGGTGCAGTCACGGCTTATGCCGGAGGTAACGCACAAACGGCGATTACCACGGCGGAGACTGCGGTGAAAAACAATTAACTGACGGATAAACAGTGGAACGACTTCAGCAAGAGATTGCAGGCCTGCGGCGGCGAAAAGGCCTGTGAAGCCACCGCGCGTGGCAAATACCTGCGACTGAGCAGTCTTCAAGACGCGCAATTGGCCACTTGCGACACGCGGGGCGACTGCGATACATTGCGCAACAATGTTCTGCAAGGACGAGAAGCAATGCTGCAACTGGTGAATGTGGCAAAACTGCCTGCAGGCTATGCCGGCGCCTTATTCATAGTGCGTCCACATACGCAGCACGCGCACCGTTTGCTGCTCGGCAAAGACCTCATAAACCAAGCGGTGCTGAATGTTGATGCGCCTGGAGTAGGCGCCTGCCAGGTCGCCCACCAGTTTTTCAAAAGGTGGCGGTTTGCCGAATGGGTCAGCGGCCAGCAGGTCCAGCAGTTCCTGCGCCTTGGGCTTGAGGCCGCTGGCGGCTAACTTTTTGGCATCCTTCTGTGCCTGCTTGGCAAAGACAAGTGCCCAAGTCACCAGTCAAGCCCGGTCGCGCTTTGCGCCAGTGGCTCAGCCATACCGGCTTTGATGGATTCGCGCATGCCCGGCACGGCCAGCAGGTACAAGGTTTCTTGGATGGCGCTCCAGTCCTCGGATGACACCAAAACGGCGTCGCTGCGTTTGCCAGATATGAGAACGGGCGCATGGCTTTGCGCCGCCTCGTCGATCAGACGGTACAGATTGGCACGGGCCTCTGTGGCGGTGATGGATTGCATGGGGGCTCCATAGGAATACAGGAAGCGTACGTCAAAGCGTACAAAAAAGCAAGCCCGTGCGACCTGCTTCTGAGCGCCTCCCTTAACGCAAACGCCCCACTAACGCCCTCAAACCCCCTCTTGAACGACCTTAGGATCAAACGCCTTACGCCCAAACACCTCCCGCAGCATCGGCGCAAAGTACGAAAGCGGTTTCGTCGGGTACGCCGGGTCAAAGGAGGCTTGGTCGTAGCGTTCGCAAAAGCGCACACAAGCGTCAAACCACTGGTGGTCGGCGTAGGCCAGGTAGCCGTCGGGCTTGTTGCCGACGTGGTGGGCGTAGTACTGCATTTGAAACAGGCCATGCATTTCAATCACCCAGGTCACCTCGGCGCGCACAAAGGGGCGCAGGATGGCGGCGGCCATTTGGGAGTGGTTCTCGGGTGCGAGCACGTCGCCGATGTCGTGCACCAGGGCGGCCACCACCATGTCGATGTCCGCGCCGTCGGCCTCGGCGCGGGTAGCGCTTTGAAGCGAATGCTCCAGGCGGCTGATCTGGTAGCCCGGCAAGGAGTCGCCTAAGGCTTCGAGCGCCGTGATCAGTCGATCGGGCAGGGCGCGGATGTAGTCATGCTCCAGCCCCTGCAAGAACTGGTATTCCTCGGCCGTGCCGTCTTTCATCTGGGTAAATGCAACCTGCTTCATGGGGGAGCCTCAATCAAAAGTGGATTTCAAAGGTAGGGGCTCAGGCCCCAAAGCGGCGGCTCAGCACGCGGTAGGTGCTGCGCGGGCCGTCGCGGTCAATGTAGCAGCCTTGCAGTTGGCGGTGGCCTTCAGACGGATCAAACGCGGTGCGGCCGTGCAAGACGCGGTTGTTGTCAAACATCATGAACCAGCCCGGGTCGAGCCGAAAGCGCAGCTCGTACTGCTGGTCTTCAAACAATTCGCCCAAGCGCTTGCGTGCGCCGTGGTAGCGCTGGGTGTCGGCCTCCGACATGAGCGGAATGTCGTCCAGACGCGGGCTGTAGTGCACGCCTGTCATTTGGCCTAGGCCGTCAAGCTCAATCAGCGGCGTGACGGCCACCAAATGGGCCTTGTCGCCGTCGCGGTATTCAAAGCGCACAGGCACGCTGCTGAGCAGCGCAAAGCCTTCGGGGTCTTCGGCGCGCACCTGGGCGGCCACGGCCAGGCTGTCCACCAGGGTGGACAGGCCGCCCGAGGTTTCGTTTTGCAGGCATTGCAGCACCTGAATGCCGGGCACGGGCGTGCGGTAGGGGTTGTCGGTGTGCGGGCCCAAAGACACCGGGCGGTAAGCCAGGTCGTTGGAGCCGGGGCGCGAATACACCTCAAAAAATGCGCCAAAGTTGGTGTCGCGCACATAGCCAAAGCGCCGCGCTACGGTCAGCAGCGAATCGTTTTCGGTCGGGCTGCCGTGCACCAGCACAAAGCCGCGGGCAATAAAGTCGCGCAGCGCGCGGTGCAGCACTGCGTCTTGCGCCAGTTCGCTCCAGGCGTAGATGGGCTGGGGCGACAGGTCGGCCATCCAGGGCAGGGGCGCTGGGCATTCTTCTGAGATTACGGTGCCGGCAATTAGCTCTTGCGGGTCAAAGTCGCCGGCAAAGCCATCGCTAAACGCCAGGTGCAACTGCGCCTGCGCGGCGCCTTGGGCGGGTTTCCAGGCGGCCTGGGTCAGATGCAGGTCGGTGGGAAGCTGGTGCGGGTTGACCAGTCGTTGGCCGGTTACGGTGTCGCGCTGGCTGGGGTGGTGGCTGCGGGCGCGTAGCCACAGGGCCGGGAGCGGGGTGGTGTGGCTGGTGCCACGTTTGAGCAGGATTTGGGGGCGGGAATTGGCGGGGTTGATTTCAATGGCGAGCAAAGCAAACGTTCTCTTGGAAGTAATGGGGCGGAATAGCCGGGGCACAAGCCCGCAGCCTTGATGCTAAACGCCGCGTATGGGCGGCGCGGCGCATAGTGCACGGGGCAATTTATGTAATTGAAGCGTCGCTGGCCTCTGCTTGTGGTGTATTGCGCGGGTCCATTTGCAGCACGGCTTGCGAGCTGGCGTCCATCATCACGTAGTCCGAGCGGTGCGCGGGCACGCGCGCTGAACGCTGCTGCTGGCGGGTGTAATACCAGACGATGGCAGCCAGCAGCGTCAAAACAAGGGCGAAATACAGCATCAAGCCTTCGGGGCCGATGTAGTCCATCAGACCGCCGGCCAGCGTAGGGCCGATGGTGGCGCCTATGCCATAGAGCAGCAGCAAGCCGCCGGTGGTCTCCAGCACCTTGGACGGCTCGATCAGGTCATTGGTGTGCGCCACGCTCAGGCCGTAGATGGCAAACGACATGGCGCCGTAGAGCACGCCGAGCAAGATAAGGAAGTTTTCATACTCACGCGCCAGATAAAAGCCCACCGCCGCTAGTCCCGCAGAAGCCACGCAAATCCAGAACAAAATCCAGCGCCGGTCGTAGCGGTCCGATAAATGCCCTACCGGCCACTGAAAAGCCGCTCCGCTCAAAATTGTGATGGCCATGAAAGCTGCAGTGCGGTTGTCGCTAAAGCCCACGCCGGCGCCAAACACATTGCCCAGGCTGTAAAAAGTGCCGTTGATCAGCCCCGAGCCCAAGGACGCAATCGCGCCAATGGGCGAAATCACAAACAGCGCGATCAGGTTCATAGAGGGCGCCTTGGTCTGGCGCGGTTCGCGGATGGTGGTCAGCGTGGTGGGAATGAGCGCAAACGAAAACAAAATCGACACCAGCGCAAAAGGGACAAAACCAAAACGGTCGCCCACCAAAATCAGCCACTGGCCCACGGCGGTAGACACGCCGCTGACCGCCATATAGGCGGCAAACACCTTGCCCCGGCTCTCGCGGTCGGCCACCACGTTAAGCCAGCTCTCGATCACCACATACAAGCCCACAATGCACATGCCGGTGACAAAGCGCAGCAGGCCCCAAAACCAGGGGTTGGTCCAAATGGCGTGCAACACCGGCACCGCAGACGCCACCGAGGCCATCACCGCAAACGCGCGGATATAGCCTACGCGCCGAATCAGCGCCGGGCAGGCGTAAGTGCCATAGACAAAGCCGGCAAAGTAGGACGACATGATCATGCCGGTCACCAGCACCGAATACTTGGCCAGCCCAGCCTGCGCGCCAATGGCCACCGTCAGCAGCGCAATCCCCACCACCAGCATGCTCACGCCACTGAGCAGCGAGGCCAGGGGCCAGGTGAGGGACTTTTTGCTCGGGGTGTTCATGGTGCGGCGTGAAATAAAAAAGTGCGCAAATGCGAAAGCACCGATGGTGACACAGCGCGCGGGCGGGCTGTGGCCCAAAAGCGACCTAAAGATTGTGCTCCATCCGTATCCCATGTGATACATTTAAGACATGCTTGAAGTCCGCCAAACCCAAAAGTACGCCGATTGGTTTGCGGCTTTGCGCGACCGCGCGGCCAAGGCTCGCATCGACATTCGCATCCGTCGTCTTTCGCTTGGAAATCCTGGGGATGTCAAGCCTGTCGGTGAAGGCGTTTGCGAACTGCGAATTGACCATGGACCCGGTTACCGCGTGTATTTTGTCCAGAAAGCGGATGTGTGCGTCGTTTTGCTGGCGGGCGGTGCCAAGTCAAGCCAAGAGCGTGATATCCGAAATGCCAAGTTGCTCGCAAGCGAGCTAAAGGAGTAAAAAATGGCCAAAACCCACCTTACGACCAAAACCACCCTGGCCACCACCGCCTGGGACCCGGCCGATCACCTGCGTACCGAGGAAGACCGGGCTGCTTATCTGGAAGCGGCGTTGGAAGAGGGCGACCCCATGCTGGTGGCCGCAGCACTGGGCGACATCGCCCGGGCCAAAGGCATGAGCCAGGTGGCACGCGACGCAGGCCTGGGCCGCGAAAGCCTGTACAAGGCGCTGTCGCCGACCGGTAATCCTGAGTTCGCCACCATCCTCAAAGTGGTGGCGGCATTGGGTATGCAATTGCACGCCACGCCTATGGTTTCCAAGATTACGACTTGAATCGTCGCAAAAAGCCGAAAAAACGTCGCCCGAGTGCCATAAATCTGCCCACTTGCGGGCTACAGTGCGCCAACACGCTGGCCCTAAAGGCCCATTTTTACGACTAGACGCATGACCGCACTGCCCGACGACACTTCCGCGCGCATCGACCTGGCTGCGGCTTTTCGCTGGGCGGCGCGCTGGGACATGCACGAGTCGATTGCCAACCATTTCAGCGTGGCGCTTAGCGACGACGGCGCGCAGTTTTTGCTCAACCCGGCGGGCAGCCACTTCTCGCGCGTACGCGCCAGTGACTTGCTGCGGGTAGACGCCCGTCAGCCTGCTGAAGCACAGGCAGCCAACGCGCCCGACCCCACCGCTTGGAACCTGCACGCCGAGTTGCACCAGCGCCTGCCGCAGGCGCGCTGCATTTTGCACACGCACATGGCTTACGCCACCACGTTGTGCTGCCTGAAAGACTTCGAATGGATGGCGCTGGACCAAAACGCCTGTCGCTTCCATGGTCGCATTGCCTACGACCGCGACTACGCTGGCATGGCGCTGGACGCGTCCGAAAGCCAGCGCGTGGCCGGCCTGCTGGGCGCGGGCAAAAGCGTGCTGTTTATGGGCAACCATGGCGTGATCGTGGTCGGCCCCACGGTGGCGCAGGCGCTGGACGAACTCTATTACCTGGAAAAAGCCGCCAAGCTGCAGGTGCTGGCCCTGTCAACGGGCCGGCCGCTGGCGCTGATTCCTGAGCCGCTGGCCGCGCTGGCCTGCGCGCAGTGGAACGATTACCCCACCGCCTTTAGCGCGCTGCATTTTGCGGCGCTCAAAGACATCCTTGACCACGAAGAACCGGAGTACAAAGCATGAACCCCAACGTCATCATTACCTGCGCCCTGACCGGCGCTGGCGACACCGCTGGCAAAAGCCCGCACGTGCCCGTCACCCCCACGCAAATCGCCGCTGCGGCGGTAGAGGCGGCCAAGGCCGGTGCCACCGTGGTGCACTGCCACGTGCGCAACCCCGAGACCGGCCAGTTCAGCCGCGACCCTGCGCTCTACGCCGAAGTGATGGACCGCATCCGCGACTCGGGCGTGGACATCATCGTCAACCTGACCGCCGGCATGGGCGGCGACTTGGAGATCGGACCCGGCGAGACGCCCACCCGCTTTGGCCCTAACACCGACCTGATTGGCCCCATGGCGCGGCTGATTCATGTGGAGCAACTGCTGCCCGAGATTTGCACCCTGGACTGCGGCACCCTGAACTTTGGCGACGGCGACACGATTTACGTGTCCACCCCGGTGGCCCTGCGCGCGGGCGCCAAGCGCATTACCGAGTTGGGCGTCAAAGCCGAGCTGGAGATTTTTGACACCGGCCACCTGTGGTTTGCCAAGCAAATGATGAAAGAGGGCTTGCTCGACAACCCGCTGTTCCAGTTGTGCCTGGGCATTCCCTGGGGCGCACCCGCCGACACCACCACCATGAAAGCCATGGTGGACAACCTGCCGCCGGGTGTGGTGTGGTCCGGTTTTGGCATTGGCCGCACGCAAATGCCCATGGCCGCGCAGGCCATGTTGCTGGGCGGCAATGTGCGTGTGGGGCTGGAAGACAACTTGTGGCTGGACAAAGGCGTGCTGGCCACCAATGGCTCGCTGACCGAGCGCGTGGTGGAAATCATCACCCGCCTGGGCAGCACGCCCATGACCCCGGCCCAGGGCCGCGAAAAAATGGGCCTCAAGAAACGCGGCTGATCCGCTTGTTAACCCAACTACACAAGACACCATGAACTTCATTACCGACATCAAAACCTTCGCAGCCCTGGGCACCGGCGTCATCGGCAGCGGCTGGGTGGCGCGCGCGCTGGCCCATGGCCTGGACGTGATTGCCTGGGACCCGGCCCCCGGTGCCGAAGCCGCCTTGCGCGAGCGCACTGCCAAAGCCTGGGGCGCGCTCACCGCGCAGGGCCTGGCGCCTGGCGCATCGCAAGACCGCCTGAAATTTGTGGCCACCGTAGAGGAATGCGTGGCGCACGCCGACTTCATCCAAGAAAGCGCGCCCGAGCGCCAAGACCTCAAACTGTCGCTGCACGCACAGATTACGGCGGCCGCGCGCCCCAATGTGCTGATCGGTTCGAGCACCTCGGGCCTCTTGCCCACCGACTTTTATGCCAAGGCCCAGCACCCCGAACGCTGCGTGGTCGGCCACCCCTTCAATCCGGTGTATTTGCTGCCGCTGGTCGAAGTGGTGGGCGGCGTCAACACCGCGCCCGAAGCCGTGCAGGCCGCCATGCAGGTCTACCGCAGCTTGGGCATGCGCCCGCTGCATGTGCGCAAAGAGGTGCCCGGCTTTATCGCCGACCGATTGCTAGAGGCCATGTGGCGCGAGTCCTTGCATTTGGTCAACGACGGCGTGGCCACTACCGGCGAGATTGACGATGCGATCCGCTTTGGCGCGGGCATGCGCTGGTCTTTCATGGGCAGCTTTTTGATCTACACCCTGGCCGGCGGCGACGCCGGCATGCGCCACTTTATGGCCCAGTTTGGCCCGGCGCTGAAATTACCCTGGACCAAGCTCGAGGCCCCCGAACTCACCGACAGCCTGCTCGACGCCGTGGCCGAAGGCAGCGTGGAACAACTCGGCACCCGCAGCATTGCCGACTGGGAACGCTACCGCGACGACTGCCTGATGGCGGTGCAAGAGGCCGTGCGCGCCACCAAAATCAAACACGGAATCGCGCCTGATGCCTGAGCTGAACAGCGCCCCGGCGCTGCCGGTGGTTTACCGCTGCACCATTGGCCCCGAGTGGGTGGACTTCAACGGCCACCTGCGCGATGGTTATTACATGGTGCTGTTTAGCAGCGCGGTAGACGCGCTGATGGACTTGGCCGGTTTGGATGCCGCCGGGCGCAAAGCCACGGGCCACTCGTGGTTTACGCTGGAGGCGCATGTCAATTACCTGCACGAGGTCAAGCAAGATACGGCGGTAGAAGTGCGCCTGCAGATGCTGGGGCTAGACGCCAAGCGTCTGCACGTGGCCTTGGGTTTGTACGCGCAAGGCGGCACGCAAGTGCTAGCGCTGACCGAGCAGATGCTGCTTAACGTAGACATGGATGGCCCGCGCGCCACGGCTTTTGCCCCCAAGGTCGCCGCGTATTTGCAGCCGCTGGCTGCGCAGCACGCGCCGCTGCCGCGCCCGGCCCAGGTCGGGCGGGTGATGGCGCTGCCGCAGCCCAAATAAGCCATCCACATGACCGCACCCGCTCCTTTGCCCGCCACCATGCACGGCGTGGTGCTGACCGACTTTGGCGGGCCCGAGGTTTTGCAGTACCGCACGGACTTGCCCTTGCCCCTGCCGCGCGCGGGCGAGGTGCTGGTCCGCGTGGCCGCCAGCGCGGTCAACAACACCGACATCAACACCCGCGTGGGCTGGTATTCCAAGACCGCAGCCAAGGCCACCGAGGACGGCGCTGCGGCGTTTGACACCACGCAAGACCTTGACCCGAGCTGGGGCGGCACGCCCATGGCGTTTCCGCGCATCCAGGGCGCCGACTGCTGCGGCCACATTGCCGCCGTGGGGCCGGGCGTGGACGCTGCGCGCATAGGCCAGCGCGTGTTGGTGCGGCCCATACTGCGCGCTTATGCCGACTACCAGCCCTATGCCTGCTGGTACTTTGGCTCGGAATGCGATGGCGGCTTTGCCCAATACACCCGTGTGCCCGCAGACGCCGCCGTGGCGGTGCGCAGCGCCTTGAGCGACGCCGAACTGGCGTCTTTTCCATGCGCCTATTCCACCGCCGAAAACCTGGTGGACCGCGCGGGCGTTAAGGCTGGCGAGCGCGTGCTGGTGACCGGTGCCTCGGGCGGCGTGGGCAGCGCGGCCGTGCAACTGGCCCGCCGCCGGGGCGCCCACGTCATTGCTGTGGCCGGCACCGACAAGCACGCTGCCGTGCGCGCCTTGGGTGCGGCCGAATGCCTG
>CAMDHS010000080.1 GCA_945898115.1 Comamonas sp. lk | reverse complement strand
ATGCAAAAACCGCCTACCGAGCCGCTGATCAGCACCAGCGCCGCCCATCCATGCAAGGGCAAATCCATACGCACCGCAAACCAGGCGCCAAAGATGAAGGACAGCCACAGCACGGGTGCGAGCAAATAGGTGATCCAGCGGTAATACGGGTCAGCGTCCAGCGCTGCCACGGCGGACTCGGGCGGGTTGCTGCGGTCCTCGCCCAGCACATAGTCCAGCAGGGGCACGGCGGCGTAGAAAAAAAACACCGGAATCCACAGCGCCCAGGCTTCTCCCGTCACCCACATCAGCGCCGGGCCGATCAGCACCGTGGTGGGAATCAACAAGGAGAGCAGCCAGGCGTAGCGCTTGCGGTCGCTGTAAGGGCCTCGCATGGCGGCGTTTATGGGCATTGGCGTTGGCATGCCCAATTTTCCGGTGCGCGCGGGGGCGCGAGTAGCGGGTTTACCCCAGCAAAGTCGCTGCGGTTACACCCTGGGCCGTACGCCGGCTCACAAACCTAGCTGGGCAGCCAGCCACTGGCACAGTTCCCCCTCGGGCTGCTCAAAACCGGCCAGCACGGTGAAATGGTTGGCGCCTTCCACCGCGCGAAGCTCGGCCCTGTTGCCCTGCGCCTGCCAGGCGGTGAGCATGATCTGGGACTGACGCGCAAATTCGTTGGTCTCGGCGCCGCCCCAGGTGATCCAGGTGGGTGTGGCGCAGGGCCGGGCCATAAATGCCGGAGAGTTGCGCTGGATCACGCCCTCGTCCAACTGGATCATGGGCTGCAGATAGCTGTAGCGCAGGGGCGCGATGTCGTACAGGCCGCTGATGCACAGAGCCGCCTTAATCGGATCTTGAACGAGGCCGTAGTCTCGCGCCCACTCGGTTTGCAAACACATGGCGGTGAGGTGCCCCCCGGCCGAATGGCCGCCCACGGCCACGCGCTGCGGGTCGCCGCCGTACTGGGCGATGTTGCGCACCGTCCAGGCCACAGCCGCGCGCACCTGGCGGGTGATCTCGTCAATGCTGACAAAGGGGCACAGCGCGTAATTCACCACCACGGTGGTGATGCCCCGGCGCTGCAGGCCCAGCGCCACGCCGCTGAATTCCTTGCTAGAGAGGGCTCGCCAGTAGCCGCCGTGGATGAATACAAACACTGGCGCATTGGGCGCATCTGCCGGAAAGATGTCCAACGTCTCTTGCAGCGTGGGGCCATAGGGCACGTCGAGTGTGTGCTTAAGTGTGGCGCGGGCCAGGGCACTTTGCGCCACATAGTGCTTGCCCGGAGCGTCAGGGTCGCTCAGGCCCAGCGAGGCGTTGTATTGCGCGTCAATCTGCGCCTGGGTGGTGAATTCGCGGTAAAGGGTTTGCATGGTGCGCCTGTCTGCTTTGGGGCTGGGTCGGTGGAAGTTGCCGTCCATGGTAACGGCCCCCGCCTCCCCGCGCGCCCTGGCCCCAGCGTTCAGGGCGACAAGGTGGCGTCAATGGCCTGCAAGTCGTTTTCTGACAATTCGCCCGCAGCCCAGGCCAAGCGCACTTGCGCCAGCAGCACGTCAATGCGCGCTTGTGATACGTCGAGTCGCGTTACAAAAAAACGCTGCTGCGCGTCCAGCACATCAGGCTGGCTGCGGCTACCCACGTCGCGCCCCAGCACGGTGGCGTCTAAGGCGCTTTGGCTTGACTCCTGGGCGCGCTGCAAGGCCTGAACCCGCGCCAGGCCGGTGTGCAAAGCCAGGTAGGCGTCATGGATCTGCAACTGCACATCGCTTTGTGCGGCGGCCAGTTCTTGTTCTGCTTGGCTGATTTTGGCGCTAGCCTCGCGTTCGCGCGAATTCAAGCCGCCGCCGGTGTACAGCGGAATACTGAGCTGCAAGCCCACGGTGGCGGTGCGCTCGCGGTCAGAGGCGACCAGCGGGGAAAGGTCGCCGCCTTTGCCTTTCATGGTGTAGGCGCCCACCAGATCGAGCGTGGGGCGCGAGGCCAGGCGGTACTTGCCGACCTCTAGCTTGGCAAGGTCAAGCTCAATGCGCTTGGACTGCAGGTAGGCATTGCGCTCCAGACCCCTGCGCTGCCAGTCTTGCAGCAGGTCGGGCTTGGGCGCTGGCAGCCGGCTAAGGCTGGCCTGGTCCGCGAGCCCCTGGGCAGACGCACCCGTGAGGGACTGAAACTGCGCTTGGCGCAATTCCAGCGCCGACTGCGCCCCAATCCGCTTGGCCACCGTGCCGTCGTGGCGGGCCTGGGCTTCTTGCACGTCGGTAATGCGGCCGCTGCCTACCTCAAAGCGCGCCTGCGCCCGTTCGCGTTGTTCGGCCAGCGTAGCTTCCTCGGCCAAGGTGACGCGCAGGCTGTCCTGGGCCGACAAAACAGCGAGGTAGCTCTCGGCCACCTTGCGGGTCAGGTCTTGCACCGCCGCTGTCCATCGGATTTCGGCAGCTGCGGTTTGGATGATCAACTGCTGCTTGCTGGCGCTGCTTGTTGCATTAAACAGCGGTTGCAGCACCTTGACCGCTGCCTCGCCCACATGGCCCGAGGAATCGGGCGATACCAGGGACGAAACCGGGTCTGGTAAGTTGGAATAGGCGTGGCTGCTGATGCCAGTGACGCTGGCGCCCAGCGAGACCTGGGGCTTGAGCAAGGCCTCACCCTGCACGGCTTTTTCGCGCCCGGCCAGCAGGGCTTGTTCGGCGGCCAGGGTGCTGGGGTCGCTGCGCAGCGCCTGTTGAAACGCCTGGGTCAGGCGCAGGGTTTGGCTGTGTGCGCCTGCTGCGGCCAGCAGGGCCAGGGCGAATACGGTTTTCTTGAAAAGCAGGTTCATGCTGCAACTCCCGATGCAACCTTGGCGCCGGTGGGGCGCACTGCGCCATACCAACTGGCGTAAAGCGCAGGCAAAAACAAGAGGGTCAAAACGGTAGCGGCCAGCAAGCCGCCCATGATGGCCCAGGCCATGGGGCCCCAAAACACGCTGCGCACCAGCGGCACCATCGCCAGAATGGCGGCCAGGGCCGTCAGCACAATCGGGCGCAGGCGGTGCACGGCGGACTCCACAATCGCATTCCACAGCGGCAACCCTTCGGACAGCGCGTGGTCAATCTGCACCACCAAAATCACCGAGTTGCGGATGATCATGCCTGCCAGCGCAATCACCCCGAGCATGGCGACAAAGCCAAAGGGAATGCGAAACGCCAGCAGCACCACGGTCACACCAATCAGGCCCAGTGGCGCGGTGCACAACACCAGCGCCATCTTTTTCATGTCCTGCAACTGCAGCATCAGCAACAGCAGCACGGCGATGCCCATGAGCGGCATGACCGCAAAGATAGATGCTTGTGCCTTTTGGCTGGACTCTTGCGTACCCCCGATCTCGATGCCGTAGCCCAGCGGCAATTCGGCGGTAATGGCGTCGATGGCTGGCGTGAGCGCCTTGGTCACGTCCGGGGCCTCAGCGCCCACCACGTCAGCACGGACCGTGAGCGTGGGCACGCGGTTGCGCCGCCACAGCACGCTGTCTTCGCTGTCCAGCACCAAAGACGCCACTTGCGACACAGGCACAAACTTGCCGTCGCGCAGGTAAATTTTGGTGTCCTTGAGGTTGTTCAGGTCGCTGCGTTCGGCCTGGACCAGGCGCGTTACTACGTCGATGGTTTTGTCAGCTTCGCGGTACTGGGTCACGGTGCGGCCCGAAAGCGAGGCTTGCAAAGCGCTTTGCACTTGCTGCGAGCTGATGCCCAAGGCGCGCGCCTTGTCCTGATCCACCTCCACTCGCACTTGTTTCAGGCGCTCGCCCCAGTCTTGGTTGACCCGGCGCACATGCGACTCTGCCCGCATGGCGGCAGCCACGCGGTCTGCAATGGATTGCACCTGCGCCAGGTCGGTACCAAACACGCGGTACTGGATGGGGTAGCCCACGGGCGGGCCGTTTTCAAGGCGGTTGACCCGGCCGCGCACAAAGGGGAAGTCGGTTTCAAACATAGTGCCGATGCGCTCAAGCACGCGCTCGCGCGCTTCGCCGCCACGCGTCATCACCATCAGTTGGCCCAAGTTGAGCTGGGGCGTTTGCACGTCCAGTGGCAAATAAAAGCGGGGGCTGCCGGTGCCTATGTA
Source organism: Comamonas sp. lk (assembly GCA_945898115.1). Lineage (GTDB taxonomy): Bacteria > Pseudomonadota > Gammaproteobacteria > Burkholderiales > Burkholderiaceae_C > Allorhodoferax. The sequence goes on along the minus strand of CAMDHS010000080.1, from coordinate 7,116 downwards.
GCTGGTCACCGCTGCCACATCCGGGTCGCCATTGAGGCGGGCTTCGAGCGCCAAGACCTCGCGCTGGCTGGCCTCGAATGTGGCGGCCTGTGGCATCCACAAGTCCACCACCAGCTCGGGCCGGTCTGATGCCGGAAAGAACTGCTTGGGCACGTAGTTGAACAAGACGATGGACGCGATGAACGCAGCCACCGTGCCCGCTATCACCCAAAGGCGCCAGCGCAGGCAGGCGTTCACCACGCCCCGAAACCACCGGTAAACACCGGTCTGGTAGACCGCGTCTTCGTCGTGCTCCCCCGAGACCGTGTGCGTCTTGAGCAGCTTAAAGCCCAGGTAGGGGGTGAAGATCACGGCCACAAACCAGCTCAAAACCAGCGAAATACCCACCACTTGGAACAGCGAAAAAACGTATTCCCCAGAGTTGCTGTTGGCCAAGCCCACCGGCAAAAAGCCGGCGGCAGTAATCAGCGTGCCGGTGAGCATGGGGAATGCGGTGGCGGTGTAAGCGTAGGTGGCCGCGCGCATCTTGTCCCAGCCTTGCTCGAGCTTGAGCGCCATCATTTCTACCGCAATGATGGCGTCGTCCACCAGCAAACCCAGCGCGATGATGAGCGCGCCTAGTGAGATGCGCTGCAGCTCGATGCCCAGCGCGTACATCACGCCAAAAGTCATGAGCAGCACCAGCGGAATGGACAGCGCTACCACCAGGCCTGGTCGCATACCGAGCGAGAAAAAGCTCACCGCGAGCACGATGACCACGGCCTCCAACAGACTCTTTTTGAACTCGTACACCGACTCTTCCACCACGCGCGGCTGGTCTGACACGGCATGGATTTGCACCCCGACCGGCAAACGAGCCTGCACGCGCTTGACGGTGGCGTCCACCTGCTTGCCCAGGCGCCGCACGTCACCGCCCTTGCGCATGCTCACCGCCAGGCCAATGGCGGGCTCACCGTTAAAGCGCATTTTGCTGGCGGCGGGGTCAATCACGCCACGGCGCACCTCGGCAATATCGCCCAGACGAAAAGTGCGGTTACCCGCGCGAATGCCGATATTGGCAATCTTGTCGGCAGATTCAAATTCGCCGCTCACCGTCAAGCGCACCTCTTCAGAGCCCGCCTGCACCGTGCCCGACGCGGCCACGCTGTTGGTGGCCGCCAAGGTGCTGGCAATCAGGCTGGGGTCCAGGCCCAGGGATGAGAGTTTGGCGTTGGACGCCTCGATGTAGATTTTCTGGTCCTGCACGCCTAGCAATTCAACCTTGTTCACATCGGGCACGCGCAAGAACTCGTTGCGCAAGGCGTCGGCAAAGTCACGCACCTCGGTGGTGGTAAAGCCGTCCCCGGTGATGGCGTACAAATTACCAAAGGTGTCGCCAAACTCATCATTGAAAAACGGCCCTTGCACGCCCGGCGGCAGGGTGTACTGGATGTCGCCCACCTTTTTGCGCACCTGGTACCACACATTGGGCACATCGGCGGCAGCGGTGGATTCGCGCAGATTGACCCGAATCTGCGTAATGCCGGGCTTGACGTAGCTGGCGGTGAAGTCCACCTCGGCCACTTCTTGCAACTTTTTCTCTAGCCGGTCGGCCACTTGTTCGGCCATTTGCTGGGCCGAGGCCCCCGGCCAGCCCACCTGCACGATCATGGTTTTGACGGTGAAGTCGGGGTCTTCTTTTTGGCCCAGCTGGTTGTAAGCATAAAACCCCGAAATCCCCAGCAGCAGCAGCAAAAAAACCGTGAACTGCCGGTGGCGCAGCGCCCATTCAGACAGGTTGATGCCGCTCATGGTTTGGCCCCAGTGACCAGCACTTTCTGGCCTTCGACCAGCAGATTGACGCCAGCGGTGACCACGGTTTCACCACCCGAGAGACCCTCCTTGACCCAGACGGTGTCATTTTGCGCGTCACCGAGCACCACTTTGCGGGCGTTTACTTGGGTAGTTTTCGGGTTGAGCACCCACACCAGCACGTCGCCCGTTTTGTTGTAAATAGCGGTGAGCGGCAAGCGGATGGCCTTGGACGTGTCGGTGTCTACCAAGTTGACTACGGCGGTCATGCCCAGGCGCAGGGCCTCGTCGGTGTTGGTGATGCGTACGCGGGCCGAATAGGTGCGGGTGACGGTGTCGGTGTCGGGTGCGAGCTCGCGCAGCACGGCTTTGTAGTGTTTGCCGGGCAGGGCCCAGATGCTCACCTGCATGTCCTTGGCCTGGCGCAGCTCGTCCACCCGCGACTCGGGCACGCTGACCACCACTTCGCGCTCGCCATCGGCTGCCACGGTCAGCACCGGCTGGCCTGCGCCGACCACTTGCCCGGCTTCTGCAGCAATGGCGGTGACGATGCCAGCGCGTTCGGCCCGCAGCTCAGAAAAATCGCGCTGGTTGCGGTTGATTTGCTGGCGCGCCAAAGACATTTTTAGGCCAGCCTGCGCCTCGTCGAGCGCCTGTTTCAGGGCGTCAAGCTCGGCCTGTGAGGCAAATTTGCGCGACAGCAAGGTCTCGGTGCGCGAGATGTCGAGTTGCAGTTTGGTGATGCGGCTGCGACTAGCCTCCACATCGGCATCCGAGCTGGCAATTTGCAGCGTCTCTTGCACTGTGTCTAGGCGCATAAGTGGTTGACCCGCTTTGACGTGGCTGCCGACATCTACCAGCCGGGTCAGCACTTTGCCGCTGGTGCGAAAGGAAAGGCTGTTTTCGTAACGGGCGCGCACCTCACCGGAATACGCGGCGGTAGTGCTAGACGCCATGGCCCCAGCCACCACAGTGCGCACCGGGCGAGGTGATTCAGGCGCGGCGACTTCTTTGGGCGCGCAGGCGGAGAGAAGCAGTACGCCCGTCAATGCGCTGGCAGCAGCAGCGCCAGTTTGCAGACGCCAGACTTTTGTGAAAGCCACTTCCTTGTATGTCAAAACATGTCCCATTTTTTCTTCCTTTATGCACGCTATTCATCGTCAAATTTATTAAAGTATACGGAATAAAAAATGAAAAAATGACAATTCCTGACTCCAAATCTGGGAGATTTTTATCCAGAAGGCAAGAGTTACGGCCAAAGCCGCAGGTGGACAAGCGGCCACAGCCCCCGGCCAACTGATTGGCGGGAGTGCGGCGGGTCAATCGCGGCGCTAGGCGCCTAGGACCTCACATCAGCCGCACTTTGACCGACTTGCCCTTGATGCGCCCGGCGTTGAGTTTGGCGCAGGCCGCTGGCGCCACGGCGCGGGCTACGGCTACAAAGGTGCAGAACTCGGTCACCTGAATCTTGCCGATCTGCTCGCGCGTGTAGGCGGGGCCGCCTTCGTCATTGGTCAGCGCCCCGAGCACGTCGCCGGGGCGGATTTTCTCTTTGCGGCCGCCCAGAATTTGCAGGGTCACCATGGGCGACAGCAGTGGTGCGGTGCTCGCTGGCGTGAGCGTGTCCAGACCAAACCAGGTGCTGTTGAAGTGTTGGTATTGCTCGATCTTGCCCACGGCGCCCATCTCGTTCATGCTGGCCAGGCTCAGGGCCAGGCCAGATTCACCGGCGCGCCCGGTGCGGCCCACACGGTGCACGTGCACTTCGGGGTCGGGGGTGATGTCCACGTTGATCACGGCTTCTAGCTGGTTGATGTCAAGCCCGCGCGAAGCCACGTCGGTGGCCACCAGCACCGAGCAGCTGCGGTTGGCAAACTGCGCGAGCACCTGGTCGCGTTCGCGCTGTTCGAGTTCGCCGTACAGGGCCAGCGCGTTAAAGGCGTGCTCTTGCAGCCAGTCCACCAGGTCTTTGCATTGCTGTTTGGTGTTGCAAAAGGCCAGCGTGCTGACCGGGCGAAAGTGCATCAGCAACTGGCACACCGCGTCAAAGCGGTTGGCGCGGGTTACTTCGTAAAAGCGCTGCTCAATCTGGCTTTGTGCCTGGGGCGCTTCAATTTTGATGTGCAACGGGTCTTGGAGAAACGAGCGCGCCAGCTTCTCGATGCCTTCGGGGTAAGTGGCCGAAAACAGCAGGGTTTGGCGGTCTTTGGGCGTTTGCTTGACGACCTTGCTGATGTCCTCAAAAAAGCCCATGTCTAGCATGCGGTCGGCTTCGTCCAGCACCAGGGTGTTCAGGCTCTCTAGCGCCAGGTAGCGGCGTTCCAGGTGGTCCATGATGCGTCCGGGCGTGCCGACCACGATGTGGGCGCCGTTTTCCAGCGAAGCGCGCTGGCCGCGCAGTGGAATGCCGCCGCACATGGTGACGACCTTGACGTTGTCTTGCGCGCGCGCCAGGCGGCGGATTTCGACCGTCACCTGGTCGGCCAGTTCGCGGGTGGGGCACAAGACCATGGCTTGCACCGCAAACCAGCGCGGGTTGAGTTTGGCCAACAGCGCCAAGGCAAATGCGGCGGTTTTGCCGCTGCCGGTTTTGGCCTGGGCGATCAGGTCTTTGCCTGCCAGTGCGGCGGGCAGGCTGGCGGCCTGGATGGGCGTCATTTCCAGGTAGCCGAGTTGCTCCAGGTTGGCCAGGGTGGCCGGGGCCAGGCTCAGGGAAGAAAAAGCGTTTGTAGTTGTAATGGAAGTCATGGCCCCATTATCGGGCGCGGGCCATGCCAAGCGCCCGCAGCCTCCGCAGTACCGCGCTTATTTGCCGTTGATGGCCAGCAGTTCCACTTCAAACAAGAGTGTGGCGTTGGGTGGAATCACATTGCCTGCGCCGCGTGTGCCGTAGGCGATTGCTGCGGGGCAGGTCAGCTTGGCCTTGCCGCCGACTTTCATTTTTTGCACGCCTTCGGTCCAGCACGGAATCACGCCGCGCAGCGGAAAGTCGATGGGCTCGTTGCGCTTGTAAGAGCTGTCAAATTCGCGGCCGTCAGGGAAAGTGCCTTTGTAATGCACCTTGACGCTGTCGGCGGCGGTGGGGCTGGCGCCGCTGCCTTCTTTGATAGCACGGTAAACGAGGCCGGTGGCGGTGACCACAGCGCCGGGTTCCTTGGCAGCGGCGTCGGTGACGGCGTCGGCCATTGCGGTGGCGCTGAGTGCGAGGAGCATGGCGGTGATAGTGGCCAGGCTGAATTTGTGGAGGGTGATTTTCATGGTGATGGATGGGGGTCGGTAAATCTGCCATTGTGGCAGGGCCAAGTCTGGGCTTTGCGGTAGGTGCTTGCCCACTCTCTCCCCCGACCCCTCTCTCGCCCAGCGGGCGAGAGAGGGGGGCCAACAGCCACATTTGGTTTCGTCGCGTCGGCTAGCCTTCTAGTGGCGTGACACCCGCCATTGCGCGTGACGTACAGCTGTCGGCCAGCGATCCACAGAATTGGCCAGTGGTGCCCTAGCCGAAGCGACGAAATCAAATGTGGCTGTTCACTCCCCCTTTCCGCCCCGGCGGGGGTGGAAAGGGGGCTGGGGGATAGGGGGGGATTACCACCCAACCGGAGAAAAATACTTAGACCAGCAGCGCATTCACCCGCTTCACGTAGGCTGCCGGGTCCGCCGGCAGGCCGCCTTCGGCCAAGAGCGCCTGGTCAAACAGGATGTGCGCCAGGTCGTTGAAGTGGACTGAGCCGTCGAGCTTTTTGACCAGCGGGTGGTCGGCGTTGATCTCCAGCACAGGCTTGACCTCAGGCGCGGCCTGACCGGCTTGTTTGAGCATGCGCGCCAGCTGGGTGCTCATGCCGTGGTCTTGCACCACCAGGCAGGCGGGGCTGTCGACCAGGCGGGTGGTCACGCGCACGTCTTCGGCTTTGTCTTTGAGCGCCTCTTTGAGCTTGGCAAGCAAGGGTTTGATGGTCTCGGCGGCTTCTTCGGCGGCTTTTTTCTCGGACTCGTCTTGCAGCTTGCCCAGATCGACCGCGCCTTTTGCCACGCTTTGCAGGGGCGTGTCATCAAAGTCGGTCAGGTAGTTCAGCGCCCACTCGTCAACGCGGTCGGTCATGAGCAAGACTTCGATGCCTTTTTTCTTGAACACTTCGAGCTGCGGGCTGTTCTTGGCGGCGGCCAGGTTGTCGGCGGTGATGTAGTAAATCGCCTCTTGGCCCTCTTTCATGCGCGCCTTGTAGTCGGCCAGCGACACGATGACCGCGTCGCTGCTGGTGGAGGCAAAGCGCAGCAGCTTGGCCAGGCGGTCTTTGTTGGCATAGTCCTCGCCCATGCCTTCTTTGAGCACGGCGCCAAACTCTGCGTAAAACTTGCTGTATTTGCCGAGTTGGGCCTTGTCTTCGTCGGGCACCACATCGGTCACCCCATCGGCGGACTCGGGCGCCTTGTCGTGTTTGGCCAAGTCTTCGAGCATGCCCAAGACGCGCTTGGTGCAGCCTTCGCGGATGGCTTTGACGTCGCGGCTTTCTTGTAGCAGTTCACGGCTCACGTTCAGGGGCAAATCGGCCGAATCGACCACGCCTTTGACAAAGCGCAGGTAGTTGGGCATCAGCGCTTCGGCGTCGTCCATGATGAACACGCGCTTAACATACAGCTTGATACCGGCGGTTTTTTCGCGGTTGTACAAGTCCATGGGCGCTTTGCCGGGGATGTAGAGCAGCTGCGTGTATTCGGTGCTGCCCTCCACACGGTTGTGCGTGTGGGCCAGCGGCGCTTCCATGTCGTGGCTGATTTGCTTGTAGAAGTCGTCGTACTGTTCTTGACTGATGTCCTTCTTGGCCCGCGCCCAAATGGCGTTGGCCTTGTTGACGGTTTCCCATTCGCCGGTCTTGACCATGGCGCCGGGTTCGCGTCCGCCTTTTTCGTCCTTGGGGTCAATCAGCGCGCCGTCTTTCCATTCTTCCTTTTCCATCTGGATGGGCAGGCTGATGTGGTCAGAATATTTGCTGATGATGCCCTTGACCTTCCAGGCCTGGGCGTAGTCTTGTGCGTCGTCGCGCAGGTGCAGGGTGACGCTGGTGCCACGGTGTTCGCGGTTAATCGTTTCGACTTCAAACGCGCCGCCGCCACTGGCGCCACCGTCGCTCACCCAGCGCACGCCTTCAGCCGCGTGCAAACCGGCACGGCGCGATTCCACCGTGATCTTGTCGGCCACGATAAAGCCCGAGTAAAAGCCCACGCCAAACTGGCCAATGAGCTGCGAGTCGGCCTTTTGGTCGCCGCTGAGTTTGCTGACGAAGTCTTTGGTGCCGCTCTTGGCAATGGTGCCGAGGTTGTCGATGGCCT
>CAMDHS010000079.1 GCA_945898115.1 Comamonas sp. lk | reverse complement strand
CGCGCCACCGGCCGCCGGCAGCCAGACGCGGACAAACATGCCCGGCGCCACGCCGCTGAGCGCGGGCAGCTTGAAGCGAATCTGCGCGCTGTGCGTGGCCGCGTCCACCAGGGGCAGCAGGGCAGCGCCGCTGGCGTTCATCAAGCCCTTGGTGCCACTCCAGCCGGGCAGCTCAAACTGCAATTTATCCAGGCGGGCAGGCAAGGCGCTTTGGGCCACACTGGCCGTCACGCGCAGGCTGGACGGGTCGTGCAAGGTAAGCAAGGCGCGCCCCGGCATGGCCATGTCGCCCATGGTCACCGGCACATCGCTGACCACACCGGCAAACGGGGCCTGAATCACAAAAAAGCGTTGCTGGGTTTGCGCCGCGTCCGACTGCGCCTGCAGCGCCTTCACCTGCGCCTGTGCTGCGTCAAATTGCGCCTTGGAGCGCTCAAGTGCCGCCTGGCTGATGTACTGCTTTTGCAGCAACTGCTGCTGGCGTTCAAAGTCTTTACCCGCCACCGTGAGATTTGCGCGCGCAGCGTCTACCTGGGCGGCGCTGGCCTGGGCGTTTTGGCTGGCAGCGCGGGCGTCAATGCGCGCCAACTCTTGGCCCGCACGCACCGTGTCGCCCACCTTGACTGACAAAGAAACGATGGAGCCCGCCACCTGCGCGGCCAGCGTGGCCTGGCGCACGGGCTCGACCACGCCGTCAAAACTTTGCAAATCGGCGCGCTGGCTGGCGCCGCCCTGCACTTGCGCCGTGGCCAGTACGGCGCCTGCAGCAGAGGCAGACAGCGGGGCCATCAGGCTGGCGGCGCAAAGGAGCGCGACGCTGGAGGGGATTTTCCAAGTGGTGGTCATGGTTGGGTTCCTTAGTGCATGAAGGTTGACGCCTCCTTGCATATTTAACTAATTTCGTAATTAAACAAATAATACACTAAAATCAGGCTCGTGTTCTGTGTCATATCAAACGCCGTCATCAAAACCTAAGATTTAGGACGCCCGACCATGGAAAACCTGCCCCCCGAAGCCCTGCAAGACGTGGCCACCTACTTTCAGGCATTGGCCGAGCCCACGCGCCTGCAAATCCTCAACATCCTGCGCGACGGAGAGCGCAATGTCGGAGAGCTGGCGCAGATGTGCGGCTCCACCGCCGCCAATATTTCGCGCCACCTGAGCTTGCTGACCAAGCACGGCATGGTGCGGCGCGAAAGCCGGGGCACCAGCGCCTATTACTGCATTGCCGACGAGGCGGTCTACGCGCTGTGTGACCTGGTCTGCGGCAATATTGCGCGCCAGATGGAGCGCGCCAACAAGACGCGCCAGGCCTTTACCCTCAGCCCCTGAACCCCCTCAAGCTTCCAAGCCTCAAACACCATGCCCCGTTTTGCCGCCAATCTTTCCATGCTCTACAACGAGCATGCGTTTCTGGACCGCTTTGCCGCCGCTGCTGCCGATGGCTTTAGCGCGGTGGAATACCTGTTTCCCTATGCGTTTGAGGCCCAGGCGCTGCAAAGCCGCCTGCAAGACCACGGCCTGCAACAAGTGCTGTTCAACGCGCCGCCTGGCGACTGGGACGCGGGCGAACGCGGCCTGGCCTGCCTGCCCGGGCGCGAGGCCGAGTTTCGCGCCGGCTTTGCCCGCGCGCTGGACTACGCGCAGGCCCTGGAGTGCCCGCGCATCCACGTGATGGCCGGCATTGCACCGCCCGGCGCCGACCCGGCAACCCTGCAAGCCACCTACCGTGCCAACCTGGCCTGGGCCGCCGCACAAGCCAGCAGCGCCGGCTGCGACGTGCTGATCGAACCCATCAACACCCGCGACATGCCCGGCTTTTTTCTGCACCACCAAGACGCGGCGCACGCGCTGGTGCAAGAGATTGGTGCAACAAATCTGAAGGTGCAGTTTGACCTGTACCACTGCCAGATCATGGAAGGCGACGTGGCCACCAAACTGCGCCACTACCTGCCCACCGGCCGCGTGGGCCACATCCAGATTGCCGGCGTGCCCGAGCGCCACGAGCCCAACGTGGGCGAACTCAATTACGACTACCTGTTTGGCGTGATTGACCAGGTGTCAGCCCAATGCGGCTGGGACGGCTGGGTAGGCTGCGAATACCGCCCAGCGCGCGGCGCGGTGGCGGGGGCGACGACGGCGGGGCTGGGCTGGCGCGGGGCGCGGCGGTAAGCGCGCCTGCAGAGCCATTGCGGCACCAGCCGCTATTGCACGCTTGTGTCTTGATGCTTGTCAGACCCCAAGCTGCTTGATCATCCGTCGCCCAAGCCTATCCATAACTCCGAACACCGCCGCCAGCGCTTGTTGCATTCAAGGCGCACGGCGCCGCGCCCGATCAAATCTTCCAGTGCTCGTTGGCTCCGTTGGGCGCGGTGCTGCTAACGACCAAGGCACAGCACGCCCACGTTGGTAAGGCCCCAGTACCACTGATGGTCAGCCAGTTCGCCGCTGAATAGGAGGAATTTGCCTTGCTCATCGGGAAAGCAGTTCAACATAGGCTTGGTAGCTATAGCTACGGTTTTTTTTCTGCCCGGTCATTTCCACCGCGATGCCCAGGTCCACCAACACCTTCACGGCAGCTGTAGCGGTGGGAAAGCTGGTGCCCAATTGCTGGCGAACGTGTTCAATGGTGAAGCGCGGCATCACCGGCAGCATCTCGAACAAACGATAACTGGTCGGACCCGCCTTGAGGGACTGCAACAGCCGTTTACGGTCAGCGGCAAGGAGGCTGGCGACTTCAATGATGGTTTTCTCTGCATCGCCAGCGGCGCTTGCCACCCCCTCCAAAAAGAAGGTCACCCAGGATTCCCAGTCGCCGTCGGTACGAATGGCCGACAAGCGGCGGTAATACTCAGCCTGGTGCTGCTTCAGATAAGCGCTGACATACAGCAAGGGCTCCGACAGCACCCCCCAATATTCGAATAAAGCCGTGATGAGCAGGCGTCCGATGCGCCCGTTGCCATCAAGAAAGGGGTGGATGGTTTCAAACTGGGCGTGGATGAGCGCCACTTTTACCAAGGGAGGCAAATCCGTCGCTGTGTCGTGGATGAACCGCTCCATATCGGCCAGCAATTCGGCCACTCGCTCTGGTGGCGGCGGCACAAACAGGGCGTTGCCAGGACGTGTTCCGCCGATCCAATTTTGCGACCGACGCAGTTCACCAGGCTGCTTGCCCGCGCCTCGCGCGCCATCCAGCAGCCGCCGATGGGCATCGCACAGCAGCCGTACGCTGATGGGCAGCCCTTTGGGGTCACGCAGTTGCGCCTGAACCCAGCGGAAGGCTCGAAGGTAGTTCGTCACTTCTTCGACGTCGTCAGTGTTGCTGACCTTGAAACCAGCCTCTTTGTCGAACAAGTCGGTCAGCGTGGCCTGCGTGCCTTCAATCTGGGAAGTGAGCAAGGCTTCCTTGCGGATGGCGCTGTACAGCAGCCAGTCCACCGATGGCACCAACCCTGACACGCCACTCAAACGTGCGAGCGCAAGTTCTGCCTGGCGATTGCGGTCAGCGAACACCGAGGCTGACAAGGCAGGGGCAGCCGGGGGCAAGGCATACGGTACGAACGCGCTCACCGACTCACCCAGAGTCGTCGAAATCGCGTAGGTGCCGGTGGTTCGGGTCATTGAAAGCGGGCTTTGATTTGAATAATCACATTAAACCATTCTTTAATTTGACCCGCTAGAATTAAAGTAAGTTTTCATACCCCTGACAAGTCAGAAGTCACTTGAGTCATCCGAGCCCAGCCGATACCCCATTGCCCGATAACCACGCTGCCGCTTATCCCACATACGCAGCAGCGCTGGGTGGCCGGTATCGACAAAGTCGATGATGCGCACATCGGTCTTGGTCGCGTGCTCGCGGTGCAATCGGCCCGCGCTCGTTTTCAATCTTGAAGCCGACGGCAATGATGGCCTGCAGGCTATAGTGATCGACCATGCGATGAACTTCGCGTTCGCCCTCGGTTTGAACCATTAAGTACTGCTTAACAGTTGCTTCGCGCTCCAACTCGTTGTCGGCGTAGATGCGCTTCAGGTGTTGGCTGATGGCCGGCACCGACACATCGTAGAGCGTGGCCATCATCCTCTGCGTGAGCCACAGGTTTTCATCCTCATAGCGCATTTCCACGCTGCTTTGCGCCTTGCCAGTGGCGGCCACAAAGGTCAGGTATTCGGCCGCTGAGGAACGGATGAGGGAGACTTCGTTTTTCTTGGGAACTCGCGGTGGTTTGCGCTCTGTCATTTCCATCCCCGCCCTCGCGCTGCGCACTGGCATTTCCCAGGCCGCCCCGTCAAGTGCGCAGAAAGACTTTTGCACGCCTGGCAGCAGCACACGCAGTTGTTCAAAACACCCCAATTTGGGGCAACTGTGCGCATGGTGACCCCTGAATTAAGGCACATGGTTTGGGCGTTCAACTAAACATTAAAACGTGAAGAATTAACTTCAGTCTAGCAGCAAGCCGCCTCAAAAACCCCCAGAAATAGAGCGCCTAAATAGCGCAAGCTCTACGCATGGAACGCGCGTTTGCAAGAGGACGCGCCGCGATGAGCGCCCCAATGCTTGCTACTGCGCCTGAAACCCACTCGCCTTGATGATCTTGGCCCAGGTTTGCGCATAGGCTTGCTCGCGGCTGGCCAATTGCGCCGAGGGCATAAAGCCCACGGCAAGGCCCATGGCGGTGAGCGGATCACGCACTTCGGGCAGGGCCAGCACCTTGGCCAGCGCGTCCGAGAACTTGTCGATGGCGGCTTTGGGCGTACCGGCCGGGGCAAAAAAGCCGTAATAGGGCACGTCCTCAAAACCAGTCAAACCCAGCTCGGTAAACGTGGGCACGTCGGGCAGCACCGCTTGGCGCGTGGCGCCCAGCACGGCGACGATGCGCACCTTGCCAGCCTTGTGGTTTTCAATAAAGTCAGGTACCGACGCCACGCCCGCACCAATCTGGTTGCCCAGCATGTCGGCCATCATGGGCGCGCTGCCGCGGTAGGGCGCGGCCTGCAAATCAAGCGCGTATTTCTGGCCAATCACCTTGACCAAAAACTCAGGCACCGAGGCCGGCGCCGGAATGCCGACCGTGCCCTTGCCCACACCCTGGTTGCGCACCCAGGCCACATATTCATTAACTGATTTGGCCGGAGTACCGCCCGACACCGCCAGCGCGTTGACAAAGGTGGCAAAGCCAGCCACGGCCACAAAGTCGCGCGCCGGCTCAAAACCGGGGTTTTTCATGACCAGGGGCAAGATGGAGATCGTGTGGTCGTGCGACAGGAAAAAGGTGTTGCCATCCGGCGCGGCAGATTTGAGCGCTTGCGCTGCGATCAAGCCGCCCGCACCCGCGCGGTTTTCCACCACCACCGGCACGCCGAGCTGGTCTTTGAGCTTGTCGGCCAGGATGCGCGCGATGGCGTCCGTACCACCGCCCGGCGGAAAGCCCACCAGCACCTTGACCGCCGCCGTTTGGGCCATGGCGCCGCCTGTTGCCAGACAGGCCAGCAAAGCCATCGTGGCACGCATCGACTGGCGACGCCCTGCGCTGAAAAAGAAAGCCATTGAAAAACTCCTAAATAGTAGCGAGAAGCCCGACTAAAACAAACCTACGACCTTGCCATGGTCGTCAATGTCGATGTGCTCGGACGAGGGTATCTTGGGCAGACCGGGCATGGTCATGATGTCGCCGCAGACCATCACCACAAACTCCGCCCCTGCGGCCAGGCGCACTTCGCGCACATTGACCACATGACCGCTGGGCGCGCCCCGGCGCGTGGGGTCGGTAGAAAAAGAATATTGCGTCTTGGCCACGCATACCGGATAGTGGCCGTAGCCCGCGTCTTGCAGTCGCTGGATCTCGGCGCGCACCTTGGCGTCGGCGGTGATGTCGTCGGCGCCGTAAATCTTGGTCGCCACCGCCTTCATCTTGTCCCACAAAGGCATGTCGTCTTCGTAGACGAAGCGGAAACCCTCATCCTTGGTGGACGCCAGTTCCACCACCGCACGCGCCACCGCCTCGGCACCCGCGCCGCCGTCCGCCCAATGCCGGGCTGAAAGCACCGGCACCTGCAAATAGGACAGCTTGTTTTGCAGCAGTTCGAGTTCGGCAGCCGTATCAAAGGTGAAGTGGTTCATGGACACCACGCAGGGCAGGCCGTAATGGGTGCGCACATTGTTGACGTGGCGCTCCAGGTTGGCCATGCCTTTTTCCAGGGCGCCCAGGTTTTCCTGGTTCAGCGCCTTGAGGTCGCAGCCGCCGTGGTATTTAAGCGCGCGAATCGTGCCCACCAGCACCACAGCCGAGGGCCGCAGGCCCGACTTGCGGCACTTGATGTCAACAAACTTCTCAGCACCCAGATCAGCGCCAAAGCCGGCCTCGGTGACCACGTAGTCGGCCAGCTTGAGCGCCATTTTGGTGGCCAGCACCGAGTTGCAGCCGTGGGCGATATTGGCAAAGGGGCCGCCGTGGATGAAGGCCGGGTTGTTCTCCAGGGTTTGCACCAGGTTGGGCTTGAGTGCTTCGCGCAGCAGCACCGTCATGGCGCCATGGGCGTTCAGATCGCGCGCGCGCACCGGCTTTTGGGCCGTGGTGTAGCCAATCACGATATTGCCCAAGCGTTCCTTAAGGTCGGCCAGGCTGGTGGCCAGGCAAAAGATGGCCATCACTTCAGATGCCACCACGATGTCAAAGCCGTCCTGGCGCGGGTAGCCGTTGCCCGGCCCGCCCAGCGAGACGGTGATGTCGCGCAGCGCCCGGTCGTTCATGTCCATCACCCGCTTCCAGGTGATGCGCCGCACGTCAATGCCCAGCGCGTTGCCGTGGTGAATGTGGTTGTCGATCAGCGCGGCAAGCAGGTTGTTGGCCAGCGCAATGGCGTTGAAGTCGCCGGTGAAGTGCAGGTTGATGTCTTCCATGGGCACCACTTGCGCGTGGCCTCCGCCGGCGGCGCCGCCCTTCATGCCAAACACCGGCCCCAGGCTGGGTTCGCGCAGGCAGATGATGGTTTTTTTGCCAATCCGGTTGAGCGCGTCGCCCAGGCCCACGGTGGTGGTGGTCTTGCCCTCGCCCGCCGGGGTGGGGCTGATGGCGGACACCAAGATCAGCTTGCCGTCGGGCCGCTCGGCCAAGCTATTGGCGTAGTCCAGCGAGATTTTGGCCTTGTAGCGGCCATACATATCAACCGCGTCGTCGGGGATACCAAGACCCTGGGCAATTTGGCCGATGGGCAGCATGTGCGCCGCTTGGGCGATTTCGATGTCTGAAAGCACTTTTTTCTCCAATCTAAGTGATAACTAGTTGAACCAAAAACACAAACTCACCATCCCAAACCGCGATCGCGCTAGGCCCGTGCCCTTTGCTGGCGTGGCAAACCGCGCGCCTGCGCCAGCGCCTGCAGGCGGGCTGTGGCTTGCGCCCAGTCCAAGCCCTGCAGCCTGCCGTCTTCGAGGCCCTGAACACCGGCTTCCGTGACCACCAGGTCCATCAAGATGTCGTGCGATTGCGGGTGTGTGGTGGGCACGCGCGAGATTTCAAAGGCGGTGGCAATGGTGATGGGAGGGGGCGCAATGGCGGCCAGCGTGCGGTCAAAAAATCCGCCGCCATAGCCTAGGCGGTCGCCGGCCGGGCCAATGCCCACCGGCGGCACCAGCAGCACGTCGGGCACCAGCGCATCGGTACCTACCGGCACGGGAATGTCGTATACGCCAGGCTCCATGGCCACGCCGGGCCACCAGGCCCGAAACTCCAGTGGCTGTCCTTTGGTCACCACCACCGGCAAGGCGGTTTGCACACCACGCGCACGCAGCCAGGCGGCAAAGGGCCGGGCATCAAACTCGGCCTGGTAGGGCCAGCAAAAGCCCACGACCCAAGGCCCATCCAGCGCAAAGGCCTGGCGCAGCTGGGCCTCGATGGCCGCGCTCCAGTGCGCGTGGTCGGTGGCGCTTGCGGCGCAGCGCTGCGCCAGCAGGGTATTGCGTTGCGTTTTGCGCCATTGGGCGAGTTCCGGGGTCAGGGTCATGAAGACGGCGGGAATCACAGCAGAATTGCCCAATATGGTGCACGGGAAAGCGCTCCGCCGGTGAGCGGGTAAACACCAGTACGCGACAAGGGCAAACCGCTCACAGAAAGCGTCCCGGCGCAAAGGGCGCCAGATCGAGCGCCGGGGCGCGCCCGGCCACCAGGTCGGCCACCAGGCTGCCGCTCACACCTCCCAAAGTCAGACCGATGTGCTGGTGGCCAAAGGCGTAGACCACGCGCGCAGAGGCACGGGAGCGCCCGATTACCGGTAGCCCGTCGGGCAGCGTGGGGCGAAAACCCAGCCAAGGCTCGGTGGCCGAAGGCAGCCCTGGCAAGGCGCGCTGCGAGGAATGTTCCAGCAACTTGAGCAAGCCAGCATGCTTCTCGGGCTTAAGGCCGGCCAGCTCCACACTGCCCGCCACGCGGATGCCGCGCGCCATGGGCGTCATGTAAAAACCGCGTTCGGCCCAACCCACCGGGCGCGAGATCAGGCTGCTGCTGCCCGGATACAGCAGGTGGTAGCCGCGCTCGGTGTCCAGGGGAATGGCGTCGCCGCACTGCGCGGCCAGCGCCCGAGAATAGGCCCCGGCGCACAGCGCCACCTGGTCAAAGGCCTGCGCGCCGTCGGCGCATTCCACCACCACCTCTTGCGCCCCGGGGCGCAAATGACTTACCGCGCTTTGCACCACCCGCAAACCCTGCTGTTGCAGATGGGCTTGCAAGGTGTGCAAAAAAGCGCCGGGGTCGGACAAATGCCAGGAGCCGCGAAACAACACGCCGCGCTCAAACAGCGGACTCAGGTTCGGCTCAAGCGCCTGCACCTCGTCGCGCCCCAGCACATCCAGCGCCACCCCCAGCGTCTGGCGCAGTGCCAGACCGGGCTGCGACTGCGCAAAAGCCTTGGTGCTGGAATACAAATACAGGCATTCACGCGGGCGCACAAACTGCGCCAAATCGGGCGCCTGCAGCATGGCGTCGTAGCCCATTTGCGCGCGGCCCAGCAACTGCGCCAGCGCCCTGGACGTATGCTCTGAACGCGCGGCCGTTGAATGAAAAAGAAAGCGCGCAAGCCAAGGCGCGAGCTGCGGCAAATAGCCCAGACGCAGGCGAAACGGGCTGCGCGCGTCCAGCAAAAAGTGCGGAATATCGCGAAACACCGAGGGGTTGTTAACCGGAATGCAGGCATAGGTGGCAAAGGTGCCCGCATTACCAAAAGACGCGCCCCCGGCTGCGCCCACCGGGTCGTACAAGGTAACGGCGTGGCCCTCGCGCATCAGGTGCCAGGCGGTGGACAAGCCCACAAAGCCTGCGCCGATTACTGCTATGTTCGCCATGCCACCATCCCTGTGTCTGTGCTTTTTTTGCGAAAGACCGTCTCAGTCTTGGTAAGCCGCAATCGGAATGCAGCTGCACGACAAGTGGCGGTCGCCGTAGACATTGTCCACCCGCCCGACCGCAGGCCAGTATTTGTGGTGCTTGAGGCTCTCCAGCGGAAATGCGCCCAGACCGCGCGCATAAGGCCGGGCCCAGTCGTCGGCCAGCACGCTGGCGGCGGTGTGCGGTGCGTGGGTCAGCGGGTTGTCGTCGCGCGGCCAGACGCCGGCCTCCACCTGGCGGATCTCGTCACGGATGGCCACCATGGCGCCGATAAAGCGGTCGATCTCGGCCAGCGTTTCGCTCTCGGTGGGCTCGACCATCAGCGTGCCCGCCACTGGAAAGCTCAGCGTGGGCGCGTGAAAACCGTAGTCCATCAGGCGCTTGGCCACGTCTTCGGCGCTGATGCCCGAGGCCTCTTTGAGCGGGCGCAAATCGAGAATGCACTCGTGTGCCACCCGGCCGTTGTCGCTGGCGTAGAGCGTCGGGTAGTGGTCGCGCAACTGGTAGCTGATGTAGTTGGCCGCCAAAATCGCCGCCTCGGTGGCGTGCTGCAAACCTTGCGCGCCCATCATGCGGCAGTACATCCAGCTGATCGGCAGCACCGCCGCATTACCCAATGGTGCGGCAGAGATGGCCCCCACGTTGCCTCCCACGCCCGCTCCGCCGGGTAAATACGGCACCAAGTCTTCAACCACACACACCGGCCCGACGCCGGGGCCGCCGCCGCCGTGCGGGATGCAAAAGGTTTTGTGCAGGTTGAGGTGGCTCACGTCGCCGCCGAATTCGCCGGGTGCGGCCACGCCGACCAGGGCGTTCATGTTCGCACCGTCCACGTAGACCCGGCCGCCGTGGCTGTGCACCAGCGCGCACAGTTCTTTGACGCGGGTCTCAAACACGCCGTGGGTGCTGGGGTAGGTGATCATGACGCAGGCCAGGCGGGCGCTGTGCTGTTCGCACTTGGCGCGCAAGTCGTCCATGTCCACGTTGCCCTGGCTGTCGCAGGCGGTGACCACCACTTCCAAGCCCGCCATCTGCGCGCTGGCCGGGTTGGTGCCGTGGGCTGATGAGGGAATCAGGCAAATGGTGCGCTGGCCCTGGCCGTGGGCTGCGTGGTAGGCGCGTATGACCAGCAGGCCTGCGTATTCGCCCTGGCTGCCCGCGTTGGGCTGCAGGCTCACGCCCGCATAGCCCGTGGCCTGGCACAGCCATGCGCGCAGTTGCGCGTCCAGCAGCGCATAGCCCTGGCGCTGGTCTGCGGGCGCGAAAGGGTGGATATGGGCGAACTCCGGCCAGGTGATGGGAATCATCTCGCTGGTGGCGTTGAGCTTCATGGTGCACGAGCCCAGAGGAATCATGCTGCGGTCCAGTGCCAGGTCTTTGTCGCTCAGGCGGCGGATGTAACGCAGCATGCCAGTCTCGGACTGGTAGCTATTGAACACCGGGTGCGTCAAAAAACTGCTGGTGCGGCGCAGCGATTCGGGGATCAGCGTGCGCACGCCCGGGCCGGGCCCCGCATCCGCAAAGGCGGGCAGCGTCTGCCACGGGCTGGCACACAGCGACCACAGCTGGGTGATGTCTGCGCGGCTGCTGGTCTCATCCAGGCTGATGCCCACATGGGCCGCGCGGCCACCGGTAAAGCGGCGCAGGTTGATGCCCTGCGCCTCCGCCCGGCTGCACAAGGCATCAGCCGCTTGCGCGCTGCCCAGGTCCAGCGTGAGCGTGTCAAACGCGCTGTCGTGCACCAGCGCCAGGCCTAGTGTGCGCAGGCCGGCCGCCAGCACGGCGGTGTAGCTGGCCACGCGCTGCGCGATGCGCGTCAGGCCCTGCGGCCC
>CAMDHS010000078.1 GCA_945898115.1 Comamonas sp. lk | reverse complement strand
GGCGTGTAAATGGCCTTGTGTTTGCCGCGCAAACGGAGAGCAACTTCGCTGGCTACTCGTCCGAGGACCTTATCGGTCGCGTCAACCACAAACCACTCGTGCACGACCTCAGCGGGTTTTGCGCTGAAAGTTGACATGAGTTTTCTCTTCTATGAAGGGGTTTGCAGGGCTCTTTTCCACGGTCGGCGCTCCACTAGCGGGAGCCTCTTAGGTGGGGTGTAAAACTTCGCCGCGGAGCCACTAAAGCGCTGCGAAGCCTGCCAGTATAAGGGATTCGCGCTTTTTGACCTAATTTTCGCTTGACCCACCAATCGTGAGGCCGCAACGCCGAATCGATAGGGGCCAGGGTTTAGGCCGATTGCATCAAATGCAGCGCCATGGCGTGGTAGGCCGGCAGGGAGTGCGGGTCGATGCCCAGGTTGCCCGCAATATGGTGCGAGCCGTAGCGCGCGATCACCATTTCAGCCACCGGGTCGATATAAATCGCCTGGCCGTGGATGCCGCGCGCCATATAGGCGCCGTGCGGGTTGTGCGAGACCCACCACATGCTGCGGTAGCTCCAGCCGGGCAGCGTGTGGTAGCCCGCCGAGACGAATTTCGCCGGGTCAGCCCCTTTGCAAATGCCGTCCACCACCGCTTGGGGCACGACTTGCTGACCCATGGCGCGGCCACCGTTGCGCATCATCTCGCCAAAGCGCGCCAGGTCGCGCAAGGTGGTGTTGAGGCCGCCACCGGCAAATTCGGTGCCTGCGGTGTCCACCGTGATGTAGGCGTCGTGCTCGGCGCCCAGGCGCGACCAGATGCGCTGCGAGAGGTTTTGCGCCAAGGACAGGCCGGTGACGCGGCGGATGATCCAGCCCAGGGCGTCGGTGTTGACCGTTTTGTAGGAGAAATGCGCGCCATGCGCACCCTGCTTTTCGACGGTTTGCAGGAATTCATAAAAATTATCGGGCCCCTGGTAGCCAGGCGGGCGGGCAATCAGGCCACCGGCGCGGGCGTGGCTCCAGATTTCGGCCTGGGGGTCGGTGTAGACCTCGCTGTATTGCAGACCTGTGGTCATGTCCATCACCTCGCGCACCGTGGCGTCGCCAAAGGCGCTGCCCGCCAGCTCAGGCACGTAATGCGCGACCGTAGCCGCATCATCGAGCGCGCCCTCATGCACCAAGCACTCGGCGATGGTGCCGATGAAGGACTTGGTGACCGAGAAAGCGATGTGCGGCGTGTCCGCGTCCAAGGCGCCCGCATAGCGCTCAAAGACGATCTGGCCGCGGTGCAGCACCACGATGCCGTCGGTGTAATTGGCCAGCAAAGACTGGCCCCAGGTCATTTCTTGTGCCACGCCGATGGGGAAAAAGCGCACGGCGTCCAAATCCTGGCGTTCGGCGCGGGGCAAGGGATGAACCGGACCGTGGCCGCGCGCGACCACCTTGGTCGGGACCAATTCGCGGTAATGGCTATTGGCCCAGCGGTTTTGCGGAAAAGCCATCATGCTGCCGTCGGCAAAACGGACCCGCTTGGCCTCTGGCGGCGGCGCGCCGTCCATCCAGCCCATGGTGCGGGGATCGCTTTCCAAGGCATTGAGGAATTCGGGGGCGGGCTTGGCGGGTTGGGTCATCGGTTCTCTCCCAAAAATTGCGGGTGGTGGTTTGTGTGTGCAGAGCAGCTTAGCGCCTGCAAAGGTACACAGGGGTCGCGCCGGTTACCATCACCGGCTATGTTCAGTTACCGACACGCCTTCCACGCTGGCAACCATGCCGACGTACTCAAACACACCGTCTTGCTCGCCGTGCTCAAGCATATGGCCCAAAAAGAGACGCCTTTTACCGTGTTTGACACCCACGCGGGTGCTGGCCTGTACCGGCTTGATGGCGATTACGCCCAGACCAGCGCCGAGGCCGCGCAAGGCTTTTTGAAGCTGGTGGCCGCCAAACCGGCCACGCCACTGGCCCCGGCGGTGCAGGATTACATCGATCTGGTGGCCAGCTTTAACTCGGGCGGGCAGTGGAAGGTGTATCCGGGCTCACCCTTCATCATTCAGCAGCACCTGCGCGGGCGCGACAAGCTCAAGCTGTTTGAGTTGCACCCTACCGACGCCAAAACGCTCGCGGCCAATATCGCCCAGTTGGAGGCCGGTCGCCAGGTGGCGATTGCGATAGAAGACGGCTTTGAAGGCGTGAAGAAGTTTTTGCCCCCGCCCTCGCGCCGCGCGCTCTTGTTTTGCGACCCGAGCTACGAGATCAAGCACGACTACGCCCGCGTGCAAGCCATGGTGGCCGACGCGCTGGTGCGCTTTGCCACCGGCACTTATGCGGTGTGGTACCCCTTGATTCCGCGCCCCGAGGCGCACGACCTGCCGCGCAAGCTCAAAACCCTGGCAGTACGCGCAGGCAAAAGCTGGCTGGAGGCAACGCTCACCGTCAAATCCAGCAAGCTGCTGCATGACGACGAGGGCGAGACGATTCGCCCCGGCCTGCCCGCAAGCGGCGTGTTTTTGATCAACCCGCCTTTCACCCTGAAAGCAGCACTCAAAGACGCGCTGCCGCAGCTCGCCACCATCCTCGGGCAAGACCAGCACGCAGCGCACACGCTCGAATCGGGCGGTTAAGACTCTTCTATACCGTCCCGCCCCAGCGCAGGCGGGCTCAGGCCACCAGCGTCAGCGGCGCTTGTTGCACAGGCGCTAAGCCCAATTGCTCGCAAATCGCCAGCGTGGGGCCACTTTGGTTGAGCGTGTAGAAATGCAGCGCAGGCGCACCACCAGCGCGCAATTGCTCGCACAAACAGGTCACCACATCCAGACCAAAAGCCTTGATGGATTCCAGGTCGTCGCCGTAACTCTGCAAGCGCAGGCGAATCCAGCGCGGGATTTCGGCGCCGCACACCTCTGAGAAACGCAGCAGCTGCGCCGCATTGGTGATCGGCAAGATTCCGGGCACCACGGACAAGTTCAGGCCGGTGGCATCCATGTCCTCGAGCAATCGAAAGTAGGCATCAGAGTTGTAGAAATACTGAGTGATTGCCACATCGGCCCCAGCACGCGCCTTCGCCACCAGGGCGTGAATATCAGCCTGGGGCGAATGCGCTTGCGGATGGGTTTCTGGGTAGCAGGCCACCGAGATGTGGAAGTCGTCGCCCGTCTCGGCGCGGATAAAGGCCACCAGGTCGGAGGCGTACGAAAAATCGCCGCCGTGGTAACCCTCGGGCAAATCGCCGCGCAAGGCCACCAGGCGCTTGACGCCCATGGCTTTGAGCGTGGCGAGCTGCGTACGCACGGTCTCGCGTGTGGCGTTGATGCAGGTGAAATGCGAGGCGGCGCTCAAGCCCTCGCCCAAAATCTCGCCCACCGTCTTGAAAGTGACTTCCTGCGTGGAGCCGCCGGCACCAAAGGTGACGGAGCAAAAAGTCGGTTGCAGGGGGTAGAGTTGCTGGCGCACTAGGCGCAGCTTGTCATCCCCTT
Organism: Comamonas sp. lk; assembly: GCA_945898115.1. Lineage (GTDB taxonomy): Bacteria > Pseudomonadota > Gammaproteobacteria > Burkholderiales > Burkholderiaceae_C > Allorhodoferax. Next base: position 7,755 of record CAMDHS010000078.1, on the reverse strand, counting down.
CCGGTGTCTTGGGAGGGAAGAATTCCAGACTAACTGGAATCCGGGAAGTAGAAAACATGGCGTTCTCATTCGGAATTAGCGGTTTCGCCCGGTTTATGGGCGCAAATAAAGAATTCGTGGTTGCCGTCGCCCCCAGCGATGGACGATTCAAACCACGCGGTGACCGTGAGGCCCAGGTCAGCGCATGCGTCACGCAAGCGCTGCTCCACCAACAAATACATGGATGCGTCCTTAACGATGCCGCCTTTGCCCACCTGCCCCGGTTGCAGTTCAAACTGCGGCTTGACCAGGGTCAGCAAGGTACCGCCCGCCTTGAGCAGGGGCACAACAGCCGGCAAAACCAGCGTCTGGGAGATGAAGGACAAGTCCGCCACCACCAGGTCAAACGCCGGCACAAAGCCCTTGGAATGCGCGGCGGCGGCATCAAGCGCGTCTTCATCGCCCCCGTCTGATCCGTCGTCATCCAAAGCGTCATCGTCGTCGAACATGCCATCCGCACCCACACTGTCCTCGTAGGCCGCGACCAGGTCGTCGGCTACCAAGGCACGCGCATTGACTTTTTCCACACACAGCACGCGCGGGTCGGTGCGCAGTTGCGGATGCAATTGGGCGCTGCCCACATCCACACCCACCACCGACACGGCGCCGTGCTGCAACAGGCAGTCGGTAAAACCGCCTGTGGACTGGCCTACATCCAGGCATGCAAAACCGGTCACGTCCAGGCCCAGGTGCTTGAGCGCGGCTTCAAGCTTCAAGCCGCCGCGCGACACATAGCGTGCCTCAGCGTCATTGAGCAGCCGCACTGAAGCGTCCTCAGGCACGTCGTCACCGTTTTTTGCCACCCGTTTCCAGGTGTCGCCTTGCTGCCATTCCACTCCGTCGGCAATCAGGCGCTGGGCCTGGGAACGGGTGCTGGCAAGCTGGATCTGAACCAGCAGTTGGTCAATGCGCATTCAGTGGGACATCAATACCGGTAGGTATCCGCTTTGTAGGGACCGGCCTTGCTCACGCCAATGTAGGAGGCTTGCTCTTCGGTCAGTTCGGTCAGCATGGCGCCGACTTTCTTCAGGTGCAAGCGCGCCACTTTTTCGTCCAAGTGCTTGGGCAACACGTAGACGTGGCCGGCCTTGTACTCTTTGGGCTTGGTGAACAGCTCGATTTGTGCAATCGTCTGGTTGGCAAAGCTCGAAGACATCACAAAGCTGGGGTGGCCCGTGCCGCAACCCAGATTGACCAAGCGGCCTTTGGCCAACAAGATGATGCGCTTTTCGGGCTTGCCGCCCTTGCCTTTGGTGGCTGGGAAAATCACGTGGTCCACCTGGGGCTTGATCTCTTCCCACTTGCATTTGGAAAGCGATGTCACGTCAATCTCGTTGTCAAAGTGGCCGATGTTGCAGACGATGGCCTGGTCTTTCATGGCTGCCATGTGCTTGTAGGTAATGACGTTTTTGTTGCCGGTGGCAGAGACAAAAATGTCGGCCTTGTCAGCGGCGTATTCCATGGTGACGACTTTGTAGCCTTCCATGGCCGCTTGCAGGGCGTTGATGGGATCCACTTCGGTCACCCACACCTGGGCCGAGAGCGCGCGCAGCGCCTGGGCCGAGCCCTTGCCCACGTCGCCGTAACCGGCAACCAGCGCCACTTTGCCAGCGATCATTACGTCGGTAGCGCGCTTGATGGCTTCGACCAGCGATTCGCGGCAGCCTTACAGGTTTTCAAACTTGCTCTTGGTGACCGAGTCGTTGACGTTGATGGCGCGAAACGCCAAGTCACCGCGCGCGGCCATCTCGTTCAAGCGCAGCACGCCAGTGGTGGTCTCTTCGGTCACCCCGATGATGTTTTTCAGGCGGCGGCTGTACCAGGTGGGGTCGAGCTTGAGCTGGGCCTTGATGGCGTTGAACAGGCAAATCTCTTCTTCGCTGCCGGGCTTGGCCAGCACTTTGATGTCTTTCTCAGCCTTGGCGCCCAGATGCATCAGGAGCGTGGCGTCGCCGCCGTCGTCGAGAATCATGTTAGGGCCTTCAGCGGCCGAACCCTTGCGTCCGCCAAATTCAAAAATGCGGTGGGTGTAATCCCAGTAGTCGTCCAGGGTCTCGCCCTTGTAGGCGAACACTGGGGTGCCTGCGGCCACCAAGGCAGCAGCAGCGTGGTCTTGGGTCGAATAAATGTTGCACGAAGCCCAGCGCACTTCGGCGCCCAAAGCTTGCAAGGTTTCGACCAGCACGCCGGTCTGGATCGTCATGTGCAGCGAACCGGTAATGCGCGCGCCCTTGAGCGGCTGCGCCTTGGCGAATTCTTCGCGGATGGCCATCAAACCGGGCATTTCGGTTTGGGCAATATTGAGTTCCTTGCGGCCCCAGGGCGCAAGCCCTAAGTCGGCAATCACATAATCCTGGTTCTTAATCGGTTTCAAAACGGCGTTCATAGTTCACTCCAAAGATAAAAATAAATTTGAATAACCACCACGCGCTGGGGCCGGAACTTCAAGGAAATGAGGCTCAGCCCACAGACACGTGGGTGAGCGCAGTTGGTGCGGTAACGGGGGCTGCTGCCCCGCCACGCGGTCCGAGCCTCGTTCAAACGGTATGAACTGCAACGCTCCTCGGATCCGTGGAGTATACGTAATTGCGCAACGACTCCGCGCCACCGGCTTTTTTGTGGGGGCTTATTTGTGGTGGCTCAGCGCGTTGCTGACCAGCTTGGAAGTGATGTCCACGATCTGGATCATGCGGTCGTAGGCCATGCGCGTAGGGCCAATCACGCCCAGGGTGCCGACGAGTTTGCCGTCCACTTCGTAGGGGGCGCTGACGATAGACAGCTCTTCAAAGGGCACAACCTGGCTCTCGCCGCCAATAAAGATGCGCACGCCTTCGGCCTGGCCGGCAATGTCGAGCAGGCGCATGATTTGCGCCTTTTGCTCAAACAGCTCAAAGGCGCGGCGCAAATTGCCCATGTCGCTGGAAAAGTCGCTCAGTTTGAGCAGGTTGCGCTCGCCTGAAATCACCACCTCGTCCTGCGCTTCGGCTGCGGCTTCGGAGTTCATGGTCACTGCCGCGGCCATCAGGCTGGCGATCTCGGAGCGCAGGCTTTCCACCTCGCCGTGCAAGCGCTCGCGCACCTGCTCAATGTCCAGGCCGACGTAGTGGCTGTTCAGAAAATTGGCCGCCTCAATGAGTTGCGCCTGGGAATGGTCCACCTCGGTGTAGATCACCCGGTTTTGCACATCGCCGTCGGGCGAGACGATGATGACCAGCACACGGCGCTCGGACAGGCGCAAAAACTCCATGTGCCGAAAGGCCGAGGTGCGGCGCGGCGCAATCACCACGCCCACGAACTGCGAAAGGCTCGAGAGCAAGTGGGCGGCATTGGAGATGACTTTTTGCGGCTGGTCCGGCGCCAGGATGTGGCTGCCAAACTGCTGCGGCTGCACCGTAAGCATGGTGTCCACGAACAGCCGGTAGCCGCGCGCCGTGGGCACGCGCCCGGCCGAGGTGTGGGGGCTGACGATCAGTCCCATCTCTTCCAAGTCTGACATCACATTGCGGATGGTGGCGGGCGAGAGTTCCAGGCCTGAGGCCTTGGAGAGCGTGCGGCTTCCCACCGGCTGGCCATCGGCAATGTAGCGTTCCACCAGCGCCTTGAGCAACAACTTGGAGCGATCATCGAGCATTGGCACATTTTAGTGATGTAATTTGCCCATGCTACCCCGCCCGAAATCCAAGTTTCACCATCTTGCCCTGATCGGCAAGTACCAGACCAGCTATTCAGCTGCGGCGGTGGCGGCTTCGCGCGCCGCGCTGGACGCGATTGCTCACTTTTTGATGGACCAGGGCTGCGACGTGGCCATTGAGGCCGAAACTGCCGCCAACCTGGGCCTGAGCAACTACGCCGCGCTGGACGTGCCCGCCATCGGGCGCAAGTGCGACCTGTGCCTGGTGGTCGGGGGCGACGGCACCATGCTGGGCATGGGGCGCCAGTTGGCCGAGTACAAGATGCCGCTCATTGGTATCAACCAGGGGCGCCTGGGCTTTATCACCGACATTCCGCTGGACCACTACGCCGCCACCCTGGCGCCCATGCTGGCCGGCCAGTACGAGGTGGATGACCGCAGCCTGATGCATGCCGAAGTGGTGCGCGATGGGCGCTGCGTGTTCTCGGCGCTGGCCATGAACGATGTGGTGGTCAACCGCGGGGCCACCTCCGGCATGGTGGAATTGCGCATTGAGGTGGACGGCCACTTTGTGGCCAGTCAGCGCGCCGACGGCCTGATTGTGGCCACGCCCACCGGCTCGACCGCCTACGCGCTGTCGGCCGGCGGACCTTTGCTGCACCCGTCCACGCCGGGCTGGGTGCTGGTGCCTATTGCGCCGCACACTTTGTCCAACCGCCCTTTGGTGCTGTCGCACGCATCAGAAATTTCGATCGAGATCGTTTCCGGGCGGGACGCCAGCGCCAACTTTGACATGCAGTCGCTGGCCACGCTGATGCATGGCGACCGCATCGTGGTGCGCCGCTCGGAGCACCAGGTGCGTTTTTTGCACCCTAAGGGCTGGACCTACTTTGACACCCTGCGCCAGAAGCTGCACTGGAACGAGGGAGTGGCGTAAACCGTGGGCCTTAAACGCATTGTGCTGCGCGACTTTGTCATCGTCGCCGCCCTAGACCTGGAACTGGCCGACGGCTTTACCGTGCTCACCGGAGAGACGGGTGCGGGCAAATCCATCCTGATTGACGCATTGCAATTGGTCACCGGCGCACGTGCAGATGTGGGCCTGATCCGCGAAGGCGCGCCGCGCACCGAAGTCAGCGCCGAATTTGAGCGCCCCGAGGGCCTCTCCGACTACCTGGCCGAGGCCGGTTTTGACACCAGCGACAGCTTGCTGCTGCGCCGCAGTGTGGACCTGGGCGGCAAAAGCCGCGCCTGGGTCAACGGCAGCCCGGCCACCGCGCAGCAACTGCGCCACATTGGGGAACATCTGCTCGACATCCACGGCCAGCACGCCTGGCAAAGCCTCACGCGCAGCGACGCGGTCCGCGGTTTGCTCGACGGCTATGGCCGCGTGCCCAACGCCGCTTTGGGCGCACTGTGGCAGCGCTGGCGCCAGGCCCAAAGCACGCTGGCTACGGCGCTTGCGGCACAAGACGCTTTGCAGCGCGAACGCGAACGTCTGGCGTGGCAAATTGGCGAAATCGACAAGCTCAAGCCCGGCGCCGACGAGTGGGACAGCTTGAATGCCAGCCACAGCCGCTTAGCGCATGGGCAAACCCTGCTGGACGCAGCCCAGTCCGCCCTGGAGCAACTGGCCGATGCCGACGAGAACGCGCTGCAACTGCTGCACGCCGCATTGCAGCAACTGCAAAACCAGCTGCACCTAGACCCCGAATTCCAAAGCCCGGCTGATGTGCTGGCCTCGGCCATTGCCCAAATTGACGACGTGGCCCACACCTTGCGCGCCTACCAGCGCCACAGCGAGCCGGACCCGCAGCGCTTGGCCGAACTCGACGCCCGCTTGGCGCTTTGGGTTTCTTTGGCCCGGCGCTACAAGCGCACGCCGGCTGAGCTGGCAAGCGCTCTGAGCGGCTGGAAAGCCGAACTCGCTCAGCTCGATGCTGCCGCCGATTTGGAAGGCTTGCAGCGCGAGTCCGACGCCGCCCAGGCCGCGTTTATGCAAGAGGCCAAGGCGGTGTCCAAGGCGCGTGCGCGCGCCGCGCCACTCTTGGCAAAAGCCATCACCCAAGCCATGCAAGGCCTGGGAATGCAGGGTGGCCAGTTTGTGGTGCAGCTCGAGGCCCTGGCGCAGCCGCAGCAAAGCGGGCTCGAAGACGTGGTGTTTTTGGTAGCCGGACACGCCGGCAGCACGCCGCGCCCGGTGGCCAAGGTGGCCTCGGGCGGTGAACTCTCGCGCATGGCGCTGGCCATCGCGGTGACCACCAGCCAGCTCGGCACCGCACAAACCCTGATTTTTGACGAGGTAGACGCTGGGGTAGGTGGCGCTGTGGCGCACACCGTGGGCCAGCTCATGCAGCAGCTCGGGCGCGACCGCCAGGTGCTGGCCGTGACCCACCTGCCGCAGGTGGCCGCCTGCGCCGACCAGCACTGGGTGGTGTCCAAACAACTGCAATCGGGCAGCACGCAAAGCAGCGTGGCCGAAGTACAAAATGACGCGCGCACTGCCGAGATCGCCCGCATGTTGGGCGGCGACGCCCGCTCGGCCACCACCGCAGCCCACGCCAGCGAAATGCTGCAGCGGGGCATGGCATGACGGCGCGGCCCATGGAGCTGGTGCTGATTACCGGCATGTCGGGCTCGGGCAAGTCGGTGGCGCTGCATGCGCTGGAAGACGCCGGTTTTTACTGCGTGGACACCCTGCCGCCCGAATTGCTGATGGATTTTGTGGCGCTGGAGCAGCAGCACGCCGCGCCGCGCGTGGCCATTGCCATGGACGTGCGCAGCGCCAACTCGCTCCCCCTGGTGCCCGAGCAGCTTGCCCGCCTGCGCGCCCTGGGGCTAACGGTCAAGGCCTTGTTTTTGGACGCCAGCACCGACACCCTGGTGCGCCGCTACTCTGAGACGCGGCGCAAGCACCCGCTTTCACAGGTAGACAGCGGCCACGCCCGCACCGACCAGCACCGCGCGCTGGTGGACGCCATAGAGCTCGAACGCAGCGTGCTGGAAGCCATACGCGCCGAGTCGCATGTGATTGATTCGAGCATGATTCGCGCAGCCCAGTTGCAAGGCTATGTCAAGGCGCTGATCGGATCGGCCCCGGCGCAGCTCACACTGGTGTTTGAGTCTTTTGCATTCAAGCGCGGCGTGCCCGCCGACGCCGACTATGTGTTTGACGTGCGCATGCTGCCCAATCCGCACTACGAGAGCGACCTCAAGGCGCAAACTGGGCGCGACGCGCCGGTAGCCGAGTTTTTGGCCGCCCAACCCGAAGCCACGCAGATGCGGGCCCAGATCATCGACTTTGTGGGCCACTGGCTGCCAGCCATGGCGCGCGACCACCGCAGCTACGTGACCGTGGCCATCGGCTGCACTGGCGGCCAGCACCGCTCGGTGTACTTGGTCGAACAACTCGCACAGCACTTTGGCGGGGACTGGGTCACGCTCAAACGCCACCGCGAGCTCGACGGCCTGCCAAGCGTCTCCAAGCACTAAAGCCGCCGCAGCCTCAGGCGCTGGCCAGCAATTTGCGGATCGGCGCGGGCAGGCCCATGGCGGGCCACTGTGCGGCGCCCACCCACTGCCCGCCCAATCTACCCAGACTGCCCAAATCAGCCTCGCTTTCCAGCGCCAGGCGCCAGGGGTGCAAGTGCAAATCCTTGTGGGTCAGCACATGGACAAAGGTGGTTTGTGGCTGCAAGGCGGCGCGCCTTGGCTGCGGCACTGCCCCCAACAAATCAGCCTCGCTGTCAAACAGCGGAAAGCACTGCAATCCGGCCCACACGCCAGGCGTCGGACGGGCCTGGAGCCAGACCGCGCCGTCGGAGGTTTGCGCCCACAGCAGCCAGATGGATTGGCTGCTGCGTTTGAGCTTGCGGGTGCGCACCGGGTAGCGCTGCGGGTCGCCTGCAGCGCAGGCGCGGCAGTCAGACTGCAGCGGACACAGCAGGCACAGCGGCTTTTTGGGCAGGCAAACCGTGGCGCCCAAGTCCATCATGCCCTGGGTGTAGCGCGCCATGGTTTGTGCGGCAAGCTTCGGGCTGGGCAGCAAATCCGTGGCTGCGTCCCACAGCGCGCGCTCCTGGGCG
>CAMDHS010000077.1 GCA_945898115.1 Comamonas sp. lk | reverse complement strand
CTAAGCCCAGCTTCCTTCCTGACATTTCATTATCAGAAAGCGCACCCCGCCACAGTGCACTCACCTGGGTTGGCATGCAGGGTATTGACTTGCCCTCCGGGCTCCTGCAAACACGGCCTTGCAGGTAACTCTCTTCGATCCCTTGCCGCCAGATTTACGCGGAAACCGACAGCCACTCACACCAATGTCAACCAGCAAAAAAAGTGGATCGACTGGGTTGCTAAATTTCAAAGAAAAATTGACTCCTACAGGGACTTTTCACCGGTCCAGCGCAAGGAATTTTTGATGGGGTTAATCACTGAGATTCAGGTCCACCTTGTGGATCCAACAACCCACTGGCTGGAAATTGAGTTCCAACTTCCACTGATTGAGGATGAGTTGGTCTATGTCGGCTCCTCCAACAAAGCCCTGGGATATGCTCTAAAAGACGGTACAAAGACCCTTATGCTGGAGTCCCCTGCAAGACCCTACAACAAAAAAAAACCATACGAGACAATGGCTTAGAGAAAGGTAAAAGCGACATTAGTCCGTTACAGTGGAGTAGTTCACCACCACGCATTGACAAAAAATAGGCCAATGAACGACCATGCGGGCATGCAGTTCGAATGGGATGACGCCAAAAGCAACGCATGTTTCGAGCAGCGCGGTTTTGACTTTGCTTATGTGCTTCAGTTTTTATGGACCCCGAGCGGCTGGTTCGCAAGGACCATCGCTGGGACTATGGCGAAGACCGCTTTGAACTCACCGGTGCGATGAATGGCCGGGTATTTGTGTTGGTTTATACGGTTCGCGGTGCCCGTATTCGGATTATTTCAGCCCGAAAGGCCAACCAACGGGAGGTAAATAGCTATGAAAACAGTACGCGCCACGATTGATTTGAATCGGGTGGCCAGCCTCCCCAAGGGGCGGGTTGACGAGCGCCGCCTAGATGCGACCACCGAGCAAGACCTGGCGCTGCAGCAAAAGGCCGAAGACGCCGACGCTTTGCTGGACGCCGCGAAATTTGCCAGGCGCGTGCGCAAGCGCCTGGGCCTGACGCAACTGGAGTTCTCGCTCCGAATCGATGTGTCTTTGGACACCATCCGCAATTGGGAGCAAGGCAAGCGTCGCCCCACGGGTGCAGCCAAGGCGCTGCTCAAAGTGCTCGACAAGTCGCCCGAGTCGGCGTTGTTGGCCCTGAGTTAATCCGCCCCAAAAGCGCTATAAAGCGCTGCGAGTCGGCTTGCGTTAGCAGCCCTGTGGATTCAAGCTTGGCTGAAATATTCAGGTGAGAAGATGGGGGCGTCACAGTCGAAGCTATACCGTTCACACAGGCCTTTTAGGCCTTCTTAGCGTCACTGGCCCATGAAAGCACCTTTTGCCACATTCCACCCGCACCGCCACCGTCCTGACCCTGGGCCTCGCGCAAACGCTGGCCTGGGCGTCGAGCTATTACTTGCCCGCAATTCTGGCCGCGCCAATGGCGCGCGACCTGGGGGTGACGGTGGCCACGGCCTTTGCGGCGTTTTCGGCTGGTTTGGTGATTTCGGCTTTTTTGGGGCCGCGCGCCGGGCGTGCCATTGACGCGCTAGGTGGACGGCCGGTCTTGGCGTTGAGCAACCTGGTGTTTGCCGCCGGGCTGACGGGCCTGGGCTTGGCCACCGGCCCCTGGGGCCTGTTTGCGGCTTGGATGGTCATAGGCGTAGCCATGTCGGGTGGACTGTACGAGGCGGCGTTTGCCACGCTGGTGCGGCTCTACGGGCAAGACTCGCGCAACGTGATTACCGGCATCACCTTGATTGCCGGCTTTGCCAGCACCGTGGGCTGGCCGCTGTCTACTGCGCTGGAGGCCTGGCTGGGTTGGCGCGGCACCTGTTTTGTGTGGGCGGCGCTGCATGTGTTGGTGGCGCTGCCGCTCAATTTGTCTTTGCCGCGTGCGCCGCTTGCCCAGCCCCACGAAGCGCCAAGTGCTGCGGTGGACGCGCAGGCAAACCCCGGCGCGGCGGTGCCCTTAAAAAGCGCCGTGTTGCTGGCGCTGGTGTTTGCCTTGACCTGGTTTATCAGCACGGCCATGGCAGCGCATTTGCCCACGCTGCTGGCGGCCAGTGGCGTGGGCTTGTCCATGGCGGTGCTGGCTGCGGCGTTGATTGGCCCGGCCCAGGTGGCCGGTCGCTTGCTGGAATTTGGCGTGCTGCGGCGTGCCCATCCATTGCTGAGCGCACGCCTGGCCGCCGCCCTGCACCCGCTGGGTGCGCTTGCACTGCTGGTGTTTGGCGCGCCTGCCGTAATGGCGTTTGCCTTGCTGCACGGTGCGGGCAACGGGGTCTTGACCATCGCCAAGGGCACCTTGCCCCTGGCCCTGTTCGGGCCGCAGGCTTATGGCGAGCGCCAGGGCGTACTGATGGCGCCCGCGCGTTTGGCTCAGGCGCTGGCGCCCTGGCTGTTTGGCTTGTGCATGGAGTGGCTGGGCAGCGGCGCGCTGTGGCTGTCTGCGGCGCTGGGGTGTATGGTGTTTGTGGCCTTGATGGCCTTGCCCCAAAACGAAGCCTAGGCAGCACGCAAAAGCCACTCGTCTCGCAAAAGCCCGAAATTCCAGGCATCCGCGCCACCCATGGGGGGCACAGCGCAGTCACAGGTAAATATTCAAATTGGCAAACAAAAGCTGGGGGCGGCATGGAACAACATCAGTTTATTGACGGAATTGACGTTATTACCGAGGGCCAAGGCGCGCACACCGTGCTTATGGTGCACGGCTGGCCCGATACCTACCACGTCTGGGACGCCCAGGTGGCGGCGCTGCAAGCGCAGCACCGCTGTGTGCGCTTTACCTTGCCCGGGTTTGACGTCAGCAAACCGCGACGCGCCTATTCGCTGGACGAGATGGTGCGCACCCTGCTGCATATCGTGGAACAGGTGTCGCCACACCACAAGGTCACGTTGATGCTGCATGACTGGGGCTGTGTTTTTGGCTACCAGTTCGCTATGTGCCACCCCGACCGGGTGGCGCGGATTGTGGGCATTGACATTGGCGACACTGCTTCGCCCCAGTACCAGCAGTCGCTTGGCGTGGCGGCAAAACTGATGGTGGCTACCTACCAAGGCGTTTTGGCCATTGCCTGGAAAATTGGTGGCGCTGTGGGTGACTGGATCACGCGGGGCATGGCCCGTGTGCTTAGGGCGCCGTCAAAGCCCCAGTACATCAGCGCGGACATGAACTTTCCGTACTTCATCTTTTGGACCGGCGCCCACGGCTCTTACAAGCACCTCATGCCCCTGGTGCCCCAGTGCCCCATGCTGTTTGTCTATGGCACGCAAAAGCCGTTTCTGTTCCATTCAACGCAATGGGCCCAGACACTCAACGCCACGCCAGGCAGCAAGGCGCTGGCCTTTGAGACTGACCACTGGCCCATGGTGCGCCAGCCCCAAGCCTTCAACCAAGCCTTGCTGCAATGGCTGGACCAGCAGCCGGACTGAACTGCGCATCGCTCGTTCAGGGTCCCTTTAAAGCCCCCGCCAAATACTCCATCAGCGCCCCCACCCGGTGCGGGATGTAGCGGTTGCTCGGTAGCACCGCATAAATGCCCAACGGGGGCGATTCAAACCCGCCCAATATTTCCACTACCTCCTGGCGTGCCAAAAAGGGTGCGGCCAGAAAATCGGGCTGCAGCGCAACGCCCATGCCCTGCGCGGTGGCCTGCATCAGCGCCACGCCGTTGTTGGCTGTGAGGCGCCCGCGCACCGCGAACTGCTGCACTTGCCCGTCCACCTGGTAGGGCCAGGTGGCGGTGTTGCTCGTCATGGAATACACCAAGCAGTCGTGGTGTTGCAGTTGCGCCGGGTGGCTGGGTTGGCGGTGCTGCGCCAGTCGAATGCGGCCCCGGGGCACCGCCATTTCTTCGGCCTGCGCGCATTCGGCCACGTCCACCACGTTCAGCAATGTTCCGTCGGGGAAGCGCAGCACAAGCCCATGAGGCACCCGCGCTTAGTGAACTTGGTCAACCAGTTCCACCGCTTGCGCCGCAATGTCCAGCGAGCGCAGGCGCAGCGCGGTGTCAAACACGTCGCACACCACGATCAACTCGTCGGCCCCGGTGGCTTGCGCCAGCTGGTTCAGGCCCGCGCCCACGGTTTCGGGCCCACCTACCACGGCGGCGCCCAAAAAGTCGCCAATGGCGGCCCGCTCTTGCGGGCTGCATTGCGCCATAAAGTGCGCAACAGGCGCCTGCAGCTGGCGCCTGTCGCCGCGCAAGATGCCTAGCACCCGCTGGTAGACGCTGCTGGCCAAAAACTCGGCCTCCTCGTCCGTGGGCGCGGCCACCAGCGGCACGCCGATGGCGACATAGGGTTTGGCCAAGTGTTCGGACGGCTGAAACAGCTGGCGGTACAAGTCCACCGCCTGGTGCAGCAGGCGCGGCGCAAAGTGCGATGCAAACGCATAGGGCAGGCCGCGCTGCGCCGCCAGTTGCGCCGAAAAAAGGCTCGAGCCCAGCAACCAGATCGGCACCTGCGTGCCTGCGCCCGGCATGGCCACAATGCGCTGGCCCGGCTGCGCGGGCGCCAGCAGGCGCTGCAGCTCGGCCACGTCGCGCGGAAAGTCGGCCCCCGTCTCGGGCCGGTCACGGCGCAGGGCGCGCATGGTGGCCGGGTCGGTGCCGGGCGCGCGGCCCAGGCCCAGGTCAATGCGGTCGGGGTAGAGCGCGGCCAGTGTGCCAAAGGCCTCGGCCACCACCAGCGGCGCATGGTTGGGCAGCATGATGCCGCCCGAACCCACCCGTATGCGCTGCGTGCCGCCGGCCAAATAGCCCACCAGAACGGCCGTGGCAGAGCTGGCAATACCTTGCATATTGTGGTGTTCGGCCACCCAGTAGCGGGCAAAGCCCAGCCGCTCGGCGTGCTGCACGGTGGTAAGCGCGGTAGCCAGCGCCTGGCCCACGCTGGCGCCTTCGCGCACGGCCACCAGGTCGAGCATGGACAGGGCGAAATGGGGTTTGGGGTGCATGGTGGGGGTGCCGGTAGGACAGACAAGTGCGTCGCTCATTTGACCAGATCCTTGACGCTTGACAGTGGCAGAAATAGGAACAGTGGCCGATCAGGCAAAGCGATAAACCCATGGTGGGCATAAAAGTCTGCCGCTTGCGCGTCTTTGGCGTCCACCACCAGCGCATAAGCCGCGATCTCGGCCCGCGCAGCGCGGCCCAGCGCATCGGCCAGCAAGGCAGCCCCCAGCCCCTGGCCCTTGAAAGCCTGGTCCACCGCCAAGCGACCCATGCGTACGGCCGGCACGCTGGGGTAACGCGGCAGCTTTTTGGCCTGTGCGTCGGGCAACTCATTGAGCAGCAGGCTGGCTGCGGCCAGCGTGTAGTACCCGGCAATTTTTCCAGCAGCGTCGCGCGCCACAAAGCAAGCCGCCACGCGGCGCCGAATATCCTGGCCCGCCTGGGTGCGAAAGTAGTTGTCCAGCGGCGCAACCCCACAAGAAAAACCAGACTTGTCACATTGGGCGTCTAGCGCGCCTACCGAAAACTGGCGCGCCATCAGGCTGACAAAAGCGTATTGGCTTTGGCAAAGGCGCGCTTAAGCGCCGCGTTGGGCTTGGCGGGCGCGATCAACGCATTGGCAAACGCTTCTTGGTCGGCCAGCGACAGGCGCACCTGGTCGGCTTGCTCAATCGCCTGCGTGGCGGCCAGTTGCAGGGAGTGAACGACGAAATCTGTCACGGTGCGGCCTTGAATTTCTGCCGCGCGCTTGACCGTCAGGTGCAAATCGTGGCTCATGCGCGCCTCTAGCCGGGCGGACGTAGGCTTGGGCGAATGCGGGGCGGCGAGCGTGGTTTTGGCGGTCATGGTGGTCTCCTGGGTCGAGATAAATGTACGGCAAATTGCCGGAAAATACAATTCAATTGGCCCGAGCATCAGCCGAATCCGTGCGCCAGGCGCCTTGTTTTTTCAACGATCGCCTTGATATCAGGTCAACACGCCACCTGCGGACCGGCTCCCCCGCTCCGCACAATATGTTCTTGGCCCCAGCCCGTCCAGGGCAACAATCCTCCTGCCCAGATTTCGCCAAGCCAACACCGGCTCCACCTACCCAACACCGTCCCATGACTCCACGTCCTCATCCTGCATCGCCCGATCCCGTCATTGCAAGCACCGTGGCCCAGGCGGATGCCGCCGCCCAGCAAGACCGCGCCCAACTCGCCCTGCTGCGCGCCCACCGCCGCGCGCACCGCCGCCGCTTGGACGCCAGCCTGCCGCTGCCCGTGCAGATCGCCGAGCACCTGGAGGCGCCACCCCTGACCCGCGGCCAGCGTCTGGCCGACGGCGTGGCCGCCACCATTGGTTCCTGGCGCTTTATTGCGCTGCAAAGCACCGCCATCGTGTTGTGGATTGCTGGCAACGCGCTGGTGGGCGCCAATGCGTGGGACCCGTATCCCTTCATCCTGCTCAACCTGCTGCTGTCGTTTCAGGCCGCTTACACGGCCCCAGCCATCATGATGAGCCAAAACCGACAGTCCGAACTCGACCGCCGCCATGCCCAAACCGACTACGAAATCAACGTCAAAGCCGAGCTGGAAATCGAGCTGCTGCACGAAAAAATCGACATTCTGAAAGAGCAGGAGCTGCTGGCGCTGACCCAAGCGGTGCGCGAGCTATCGGCACAGCTTGACACCCTGTCCAAGCGCCTGGCGTGAAGCACGCTGGCCCTGAAACCTGCCCGCAGGCGTGCCAACCCTTCAACGTGTCAGAAGGGGCGCGCCATCCCTGTTCTAAGATCGCCGCCTATGCACACCACCGCCCTTGTTTTGTTTTCTGGAGGCCAGGACTCCACCACCTGCCTGGCCTATGCGCTCTCAAAATACGATCGCGTGGAAACCGTCGCCTTTGACTATGGCCAGCGCCACCACATCGAGCTTGACGCCCGCCTGAACGTGCTGCGCGAACTGCGCGCCCGCTTTCCGGCCTGGGCCGCAAAACTCGGCCAAGACCATTTGCTCGATCTGGCCGTGTTGGGTGAGGTGAGTGAAACGTCTCTCACCCGCGACACCGCCATCGCCATGGAAGCCAGCGGCCTGCCCAACACCTTTGTGCCCGGGCGCAATCTGATGTTTTTGACCCTGGCCGCTGCACTCGCCTATCGCCGCGGCCTGCAGGTAATCGTCACCGGCGTGTGCGAGACCGATTTTTCAGGCTACCCCGACTGCCGCGACGACACCATGAAAGCCATGCAGCTCGCACTTTCGCTGGGCATGGACCGGCGCTTTTTAATCGAGACCCCGCTCATGTGGATCGACAAAGCCGCCACCTGGCGTCTGTCCCATGATTTGGGCGAACAGCTTGATTCCCACGGCGGCGGCACTGCGCTGGTGGACCTGATCGTGGAACACACCCACACCTGCTACCTGGGCGAGCGCAGCCAGCGCCACGCCTGGGGCTACGGATGCGGCAGCTGCCCGGCCTGCGAACTGCGGGCCAAGGGTTTTGCGGCGTTTCGGGATGCCGGTTCTCGGTGAGGTTTCCCCCTGTTTCCCCTTTTTACCCTCGCCGGGTGGGCGGTTTATCCCCCCCTATCCCCCCAACCCCCTTTCCACCCCGGCGGGGTGGAAAGGGGGAGCGAACAGCCACATTTGGCTTTGTCGCTTCGGCTACGAATCTACTGGCGTGGCACCTGCGGTACTTCGCGCGCAATTATTCGGTACAAAGTTGCGCCCGCATGCTGGCAAGTCAGCTCCCGGTGGTGCCGTAGCCGACGCGACGAAATCAAATGTGGACTTGGCTCCCCCTTTCCACCCCGCTGGGGTGGAAAGGGGGCTGGGGGGATAGGGGGGGATGGAAGTTAACGAGAAGAGAAAGAGAAAATTAAATCCCCTTCTCCACCACCTCAAAGCGGGCAGCGCCGCCAGCCGCAGGCTCCAAAACCCAAGCTTTGGTATGAAACCGCGCCACCCCAGGCCGGTGCGCAATCGACACCAGCCCACCACCACGCGCAGCCAGCAAATCCACCAGCCGCTGGTAAAGCGTAGCCTCGGTGTCGGCGTCCAGCGCGCTGGTGGCTTCGTCAGCAAACACCCATTGCGGTTGCTTCAAAAACACCCGCGCCAGCGCCAGGCGTTGCTGCTCGCCGCCCGAGAGTTTTTGGCCCCACAGATCGGCCTGGTCCAGCTTGTCCACCATGTCGGGCAGCAGCGCCCATTGCAGCGCCTCTTGCAGCTGGGTGTCGGTGTAGCGCGCTGGCAACTCGGGGTAGGCCAGCGCGTCGCGCAGCGGCCCGTTGGGGAAGTAAGGCCGCTGGGGGATAAACATCGCATCCGCAGGGCGCGCCACTGTGCCGCTGGCAAACGGCCAGATGCCCGCCAACGCCCGAAACAGCGTAGATTTGCCTGCGCCTGATGGTCCTTGCAGCAGCACCCGATCGCCCGCCTGCGCGTGCAACGCGGTATGCGCCAGCAGTGCCAGGCCGCTGGGCAAGGCCACATTCAGATCTTGCGTGCGCAGTTCGCTGGCTGGGGCCGTGGCCAGGGCGGGCGTCGCAGCCTCCAGGCTTTGCAGCGAGGATTCAAAGTACGTCAAGCGGTCGGTGGTGGCACGCCAGGTGGCAAGATTCGGGTAGCTGTCCACAAACCAGCTGAGCGCCCCTTGCACCTGACCAAAGGCGCTGGCGATCTGCATCAGTTCGCCGAGCTGAATGGCGCCGCTAAAAAAGCGGGGTGCGGCCACCACAAACGGAAACACCACCGCCGCCTGGCCAAAAAAGCTGGTGAACCACACCAGGTTTTTCTGCGCCCGAATCAGCCGCAGGTAGTTGTCCAGCACCGCGCCAAAGCGGCCGTCAAGCTGGCTGCGTTCCACGCCTTCGCCGCCATCGAGTGCAATCGACTCGCTGTATTCGCGCACCCGGATCATGTGGTGGCGAAAGTCGGCTTCCACCCGCTGCTGCGCAAAGTTCAGCGGAATTTGCGGCCGCCCAATGCGGTGCGTGAGCCAGCTGCCCGCAGCGCAATACAGCAGCGCCATCCAGACCATAAAGCCGGGAATGTTGTATTCCTGCCCGCCTGCGTTAAAGGCAAAACCGCCGGACAAGGCCCACAAAATGCCGATAAAGCTCGCCAGCGTCACCACCGAATTGAGCAAGCCCATGGAAAGGCCCAGGGTGAGCGCAGTGAACTGGTTGATGTCTTCGGCAATGCGCTGGTCCGGGTTGTCGGGGGTGGCGTTCAAGGCCGGGTCTGCGCCGCCAAAGCGGGCCAGCTCCAGCCGGTAAAAGGCTTGGCCAGAGAGCCAGCGCTGCAAGGTGTTGCGCGTCATCCAGCTGCGCCAGCGCATTTCCAGCAGCTGCGTGAGGTAAAACTTGTATACCGCAATCACGATGAACGCAAACGCCAGGTAGCTAAAGCGCCCCAGCTGCGTCCAAAACACCGGTTGGTTTTTTTCTTGCAGCGAGTCGTAAAAAAGCTTGTTCCAGTCATTGAACAGCACCGCCATGTAAACCAGCGCCAGGTTGAGCCCCACGATGGCCGCCAGCAGCAGGCGGGCGCGCCACTTTTCTTCTGAGAAAAAGTAGGGCCAAGACAGCGCCCAGACGCGGCGCACTTGGCGCACGGTGCGGCTCCAGCTGCTGGCGCTGGGCGCCGGGGTAGATTGGCTCAGGGTGTTCATGGTTGTCCTGTCAATGCTTAATTACGCACGCCGCTGGCCACATGGCCCGAGGGCACGTGACGCGCGGCGGATTCGATATGGCCGGTCTGGTCGTCAAAAAAGAAGTCGGGCTCAAATTCGCGCAAAAACGCGCCCTTGTCCAGCCCGCCCAAAAACATGGCTTCGTCCACCTCGATGTTCCAGTCCATCAGCGTGCGAATGGCGCGCTCGTGCGCTGGGGCGCTGCGTGCCGTCACCAGCGCGGTGCGTATGCGCATTTGCGGCTGCGCTGCCTGTTGCAAAGTCTGCAGCGCCACCAACAGCGGCTTGAACGGGCCGTCGGGCAAGGGCAGGGCGGCTTTGTCTTGTTCGTGTTGCTGAAAAGCGTTCAACCCTTGGTCTTGGTACACGCGCTCGGCCTCGTCGCTAAACAGCACCGCGTCGCCGTCAAAGGCAATGCGCACCTCATGCGGGTGCGCGCTGCTGGCATGCGCCGACTGCGGATACACCTGCGCGGCGGGCACGCCAGCGTCCAGCGCGCTGCGTACGTCGCTCAAATGCGTGCTCAAAAACAGATTGGCCTTAAGTGGCTTCAGGTAACGCCAGGGTGATTCGCCCCGGGTAAAGGTGCAGCGGATGATGGGCAGCGCGTAGTGCGCGGCCGAGCGCATCACGCGCAGGCCGCTGACCGGGTCGTTGCGCGACAAGATCACCACTTCCACCCGCTGCGCGGCCTCGGTGTTAAAGGCCAGCAGTTTTTTGACCAGCGAAAACGCCACGCCCGGTTTGGCAGGAATTTCGAGGCGCTCTAGTTGCAAGCGCATATAAGCGCGGTCGTCGCCTTGTTCGAATAGCTGGTTTTCCTCTTCAAAGTCAAACAGCGCGCGGCTCGAAATCGCCACCACCAGTTTGCCGTCTAGCGTTACAGCCATGGCGGGTCAGCGCTTGGCGCTCTTAGCCACGGCAGGTGCCGGGGTTTGCAGAAACAGGCGGTACACCGGGTTGTCAGTCTCTTCTACATACGGATAACCCAGCGCTAGCAAAAACTGGGCAAAAGCCTTGTTGTCGGCCTTGGGCACTTGCAGGCCCACCAAAATGCGGCCATAGTCCGCGCCCTGGTTGCGGTAGTGGAACAGGCTGATGTTCCAGCCCGGACGCATCAGGCTCAAAAATTTCATCAAAGCGCCGGGCCGCTCGGGAAATACAAAGCGCAAAATTCGTTCTTCCTGTGCCAGGCCCGAGTGGCCGCCCACCATGTGGCGGATGTGCTCTTTGGCCAGCTCGTCGTGCGTCAAATCCAGGCTGCTAAAGCCGTGTTTGCCAAAGGTTTTGGCAATCTTGGCCGACTCCCCGGCGCCTTGCGTGGTCAGGCCCACAAACACATGGGCCTGCGCCGCGTCGCTCATGCGGTAGTTGAACTCGGTCACATTGCGCGGCCCGCCGGGCAACTCGCCAATCAGTGCGCAAAAGCGCTTGAAGCTGCCGCGCTCCTCGGGAATCGTCACCGCAAACAGCGCCTCGCGCTCCTCGCCCACTTCGGCGCGTTCGGCCACAAAGCGCAGGCGGTCAAAGTTCATATTGGCGCCGCACAAAATCGCGGCATAG
>CAMDHS010000076.1 GCA_945898115.1 Comamonas sp. lk | reverse complement strand
CCTCTCTTTGATGGGATTCAAGCTCACAGTTTTTTTCTTCTTCAGTCAGATTGCTTGAAAATATTGATGATATGTAACTGGCATCAGATTTATTTGCATCAAATTCCTCGAGAGAGGGCACAATAATATTAACAACACCTTTTGGTAGTTTCGCTTCCCCATCACCCATGCCACCCAAAGAAAAACCATCTGCATCGTTACCGACAATATTAATGATCACACCATTAGCATGAACAAAGGAAGTATTCGGCTCAAACCTAGAGTTGAACGGTAATTTTTTCTGAAAAATGTAATACAGCTTGATGTTTGTCTTTTGTATTCTTGGGTTTGTAATTGAAACGCTTCCAATCTGAACACTACTGGCCGACCATTCCCCTCCGCCTACTCCAATTCCTAAACCGAGAATATCCGCTGCTGTTGCGTCACCTTCGAAGTCATAAGTTACACCCTGTTTAAGAGGGATGTTTCCATACTCTCCGGTTTTTAAGGCGATTTTATCTCCTGGCCGTGAAGACCAAATGGCATTACCGAGTTCGAGCTCATTATTAACTTTAAATATCCTCACAAGCGCACTCCAAAATTGCATATAACGTGATGTAGCCGAACGCCTATATTGGCGTGCCCAAGTTAGGCGACCGAATATCCTGCGTTCTGTATTGCTGCCATTGACTGATAGCCCTAAAAGGCGTCCGGGGCATAAGTTGGTGTCAAACGCGATAGACGTCGGGGTCACCTCCGCCCGGCTTGAACCGTGCCGGGTTCCGCGCACCACTTCAACCCCCAGCACGCTCACCCCCCAACCGTTCCACCACCCGTCCCGGCAACCGCCGATCCCGAACCAACACCTGCACTTCTTCCACGCACAGGTAGCGCGTGCCGTCGGCCGCGTCTTTGCCCATGAACTTGAGCAAAACGGGCCACTCGGCGTTCATCATGGCGCGGTCCACGCGGCGGCGGGTGCTGCGGGCGCGGGCAAAGTTGGCGTCCATCATGGCGGTGATCTGGGGCAGGTTCAGGCCCAGTTCGTGGCCGCCCAGGGGCAGGGGCTTGGGGCTGGCAAAGCTGGCCAGGCGGTCTAGCTCGGGCGCCTGAAATTGTCCGTTGGCGTCAATCAGGCGCGAGCCGCTGCTGCGTTTGTCCAGCGGCCCGCCGCGCAGGGCGCTTAAGCGCAGGCCTTTGCGGGCATTGCGCAACATCGGCGCGGGCGTCAGACCGTTGGCGATCACGGCGATGGCCACAATCACCGCGCCGGGCAGAGGCCGGCCACTGGCTCGCACAATGGTGTCGCGCACTTTGCCCAAGGGCTCGACCTCGTCATTCAGCCAGCCGCCAGCCACCAGGGCCCGCAAAAAAGGGCAAGGGTTGCCCGGCGACACATCAAGCTGGTTCGGCGCGTCCGCCAGTGTTGCCTGGGCACTCATGGGCGCAAACCTGGGTTGGGCGCGGCGGGGCGCCGGGCAACGCAGCGTGTAAATGTCTGACGCATATCGACTTCCTCATTGCAATTCGCAACAACAGGAAAGAGCAGACAAGGCGATCTTGTCCGTCGAATCTGGCGGCCCCGCTGACATTGCGCTGGCTGGCAGCGCTTTAGTTCGGTGGCTTTGCGTCACCGGCTTTAGCCGGGTTTGCCCTTCAATTTCTTGTCCGCCGGTTGGGTGGCAACCGGCGGGGTAATCTTAGCAAAAAGAATAGGGTTGGACGAAGATTTTTGGAACGCGAGGGGTGCGCCCGTTACGCCAGAGCGCGCCAGAGTTTTCCTGGTCGAGCATGGCGGTCACCCGCGCCCGTACTTTTCCCCTTATGTCGTCTGTCAGTGTGGTGCTGATTGTGAATGGGGTGAAGGCGCACGAAAAACGCCATTGACGAAAACATTTATGTCAATACAATAAATAGCATGCGCATTGAGTTCGATCGCGCCAAAGACGCCGCCAACCAAGCTAAGCACGGCCTATCGCTGGCGCTGGCCGCTGATCTGGAATGGGGCAGCGCGATGGTCTGGACGGATGGCCGCAAAAAATACGGCGAGACGCGCCAAAGCGCATTGGCGCTCATGGGGCAGCGGCTGTACTTTGTGGCCTTTGTCGATCGCGGCGACGCCCGCCGCGCCATCAGCTTGCGCAAAGCCAATATTCGAGAGGTTACCCACTATGCAAAAAATGATTAAAACCCGATCTGGCCGCGAAATCATCTTGCCCACCGCCGAGGAAGACGCAGCCATCAACGCCGCCGCGCTCAGCGACCCAGACGCCCAACCCCTGAGCGACGCCGAACTGGCCCGCCTGCGTCCCGCCCGTGGCCGCCCCGTTGTGGCCGTCAAGCGCCCCATGCTTTCCATGCGGGTGGACCCTGATGTTTTGGCCCACCTGCGCGCCAGTGGCAAGGGGTGGCAAACCAGGGTCAACGCTTTGTTACGGCAGGCGGTTGAGCAGGGGAAGATATAGGCGAGCCGCTTGATGACCGCTCGCGACGACCCGGTCGAGGGTCTCGCGCAGGCAGGGCCAAAAAATCAACGCCCTCGCGCATTCACCGCTAAGCTAAATAGTGGTGTCTGCCCTCATTTTTAAATGCAGCTCGCCATCAAGGTCTGGCAGTGGATGCCGCTAAATAATTTGGGCGGCTCCACGGACTTGAACCCCAAACGCTCATAAACCGGAACGGCAAAGAGTGACGAGCGAACCGTCACCGTATTCCCCAAAAATCCGCTGTTCAGGGCGAATTGCCATAGTCATTTTCCAATGCCCTGCCTCTGGCAATCCGGCTGCGTAAAAAAGTACTTACCAAAGTCTTGAGACTCTTCCCGTCGTTCGGCCAGTTCTACATCAATTTGTCTCTGCGAGCTTGGTCTCTTGAACACCCTTTTGCCCCTGGGCTTGATCAACGAGTTGGAGTTTGGAGCGCGCACTTAGCAAGCCCATTTTTACCTCCTGCCAAATATAGAGCAATGTCCCAGGCTTGGCATCTACGTCAATGGAACTGTCGTTCTCAGCCTTAGATGTAAATGTGTGCTTTCCCGGGGAGACTTCCTTGTACAGATACGTATTCGCTGCCGTCTGACCGATTGCCTTGCCGTCAAGTTCAACACTCATCTTTATGGCCGCACCCATAGATTCGTTTCGATAGATATAGACACCTGCTTTGTCTTTTGGAATCGCGAATGTTTTTAAAGTGGCGTCTTGCTTTGCGTCGCCCATATTGACGGACGCGCAACCGACAAGGCTCAAGGCTAGGGCCACTACGGTGATAAGGCTTTTCATTGGAGATTCTTTCTGAAGGGGTTGAGTGAAAATGAAACTTGTTAAAGATGACGTAATGTGGCCGAGCGCCTATCCTGGCAGTCCCAAGCTAGACGACGCAATAGCCCGGTAGGCTGGAGGTTGCCGTTGACCGACCGCTCGGCGCAAAGCATGGTGCCCAGATTTGCATCAAATGGCGATGGCACTTCCGACGCGCCGCTCATCAGGGCACGATTTATGCGCCGACCCCGTGCTTTGCGGCCCAGGCGCATACGCTTGGGGCTTGCAAAGCCGACAAAGCGATCCAACACGGCGGGGCGCTGAGCGCAGCAAGGTGCAAATGTCTGACGCATATCGACTTCCTCATTGCAATTCGCAACAACAGGAAAGAGCAGACAAGGCGATCTTGTCCGTCGAATCTGGCGGCCCCGCTGACATTGCGCCGCGTGGCAGCGCTTTAGTTCGGTGGCTTTGCGTCACCGGCTTTAGCCGGGTTTGCCCTTCAATTTCTTGTCCGCCGGTTGGGTGGCAACCGGCGGGGTAATCTTAGCAAAAAGAAAAGGGTTGGACGAGGATTTTTGGGACGCGAGGTGCTCGCCCCTTGGCCCAAGCCACGCCAGCGTCTTCTTAATCGAGCATGGCCGCCACCCGCGCACGCACTTCTTCCACGATGTCGTCTGGCGCTTGCTCAATCAGTGTCAAAGCGCGCTGTGACGGGTCGATCATCCGAAACTGGTGCACCAGCACAACCCCCTGGGTTTGTGTGCCGCTGCCCATCAGGCTCACCGACAAACCCGCATTGCGCGCGGCCATGCCGCCCTGCGTGATTGGGCAAACGCCAATCATGCCCAGCCGGTTCAGGTCTGCGTGCGTGACCACAATGCCGGGTCTACGCCCTTGCTGCTCATGTCCCAGCGTGGGGTCAAAACTGGCGACCACAATGTCGCCGCGCTGCCAAACCCGGCGGCTCAAAAGGGCACCTCTTGACCAGAAGCGGGCATCTCGTCCCACGCCTTATCAATCAGCAAGGGCGCATCGCCTTGCATGACTAACAGTTCTTGCAAGCTGTATTTGCGCCGCGTGACCGGCGAAATGATCAGGCGCCCGGCTTCAAACTCAAAGCTCACCTTGTCACCCGCCTGCAAGCCCGACGCCTTGGCCAGCGACTGCGGAATAGTCACAGCAATCGAACCGCCAGCGGCGCGCAGGGTGGATGTCAGCATGGTTTCTCCAGTGAAGGGTAAAGATGTAGCACTTAGTTTAACTGGAGGGGTGGCCGTTTCGCCCTTGAGCAACTAAAAATCGGTACGGTAAAATGCCGTATAAATTTCCACCCAGGACACCGCCATGGCCACTACCGCCCGTTTTGACCTCAAGCTTGATGCCGACGACAAAGACTTGCTGTCCCGCGCCGCGACATTGATGGGAACCACCATGGCGGGCTTTGTGCGCATTGCAGCCAAGGAAAAGGCGCAGTCTTTGTTGATGGCGGATGCGCAAGTCACGCTGTCTAACCGCGACTTTGCCGAGTTTCAGTCCGCCATTGCTGGGGCCTTTGCGCCCAACGCGGCGCTGCAAAAGGCGATCAAGGCGGCGGCCAAGGTCAAGCGTGCTTGAAGAGCAGTTTTTTGATCCCAAGCTGCATGACCGCGCGGGGTTCAACAGCGGCGAGCCCGTGCTCGATGAGTTTCTGCGCAAGTACGCCTCTCAGCAGCGCAGCAGGGGCGTGACCTCGGTGTTTGTGCTGGTGTGCGACGCGCAGCCCAGCAAGATTTTGGGTTTTTACACCCTGAGTGCCGCGCAAGTGGAAGCCGCCGAATTGAGCCCAGCCGAACAGGCCAAGTTGCCGCGCTACCCGATTCCCTGTTTCAGACTGGGCCGCTTGGCGCGCGGCGTGGGCAGCCGGGGTGCGGGCCTGAGCGACGTGCTGATGGGCCTGGCGCTTGAACGCTGCCGCAAGGCCCGCTTGTCGGTGGCCGCCTACGTGCTGCTGGTGGACGCCAAGAACGCGGGCGCCAAGGCGTTTTACGAGCGCTATGGGTTTGTCGCTTTCGCAGACACGCCCATGCGCTTGTATTTGCCGATTCGCTAAATCTGCCGCAGGCCTAGCTTGCCACCAGCTCCATCTGGTCCAGCACCGCCGCCAAATGGCCCACGCTGCGTTCCACATTGTGCAGCTTTTCCAGGCCAAACAGGCCGATGCGAAAGGTCATGAAGTCGGCCGGTTCGTCGCACTGCAGGGGCACGCCGGCTGCGGTTTGCATTCCCAGGGCCAAAAACTTTTTGCTGCTTTGCATGCCGGGGTCGGTGGTGTAGCTCACCACCACGCCGGGGGCCTTAAAGCCCTCGGCCGCCACGCTGACAAAGCCGCGGCTTTCCATCAGAGCGCGCACCTGGTGGCCTAGTTCGAGTTGTTCGTCGCGCACTTTTTCAAAGCCGTAGGCCTGGGTTTCCAGCATCACTTCGCGCAGGCGCGTGATCGCGTCGGTGGGCATGGTGGTGTGGTACATGTGGGTGCCGTTTTCATAGGCTTCCATCACCTGCAGCCATTTCTTCAGGTCGCAGGCAAAGCTGCTGCTGGTGGTGCTGTCGATGGCGGTACGGGCGCGGGCGCTGAGCATCACCATGGCGCAGCAGGGCGATCCGCTCCAGCCTTTTTGCGGCGCGGTCACCAGCACGTCCACGCCGGTGGCTTCCATGTTCACCCAAATGGTACCCGAGGCAATGCAGTCCAGCACAAACAAGCCGCCCACCTGGTGCACCGCGTCGGCCACAGCGCGCAGGTAGTCGTCGGGCAAAATCATGCCGCCGGATGTTTCTACGTGCGGCGCAAACACAACGTCGGGTTTTTCGGCCAGGATGGTGGCGACCACTTCATTAATCGGGCAGGGCACCCAAGGGGACTGCGAAGAGTCCGTGGTGCGCCGCGCCTTGAGCACGATGGTCTGGGCCGGGATGTGGCCCATGTCAAAAATCTGCGTCCAGCGGTAGCTAAACCAGCCGTTGCGCAACACCAGCGCTTTTTTGCCAGTGGCAAATTGGCGCGCCACGGCTTCCATGCCAAACGTGCCGCTGCCAGGCACCAGCACGCTTGAGGGCGCGTGGTAGACCGATTTCAGGATGCCCGAAATGTCGCGCATGACGCCCTGAAAGCGCTGCGACATGTGGTTGAGCGCACGGTCGGTGTAGACCACCGAAAACTCTAGCAAACCGTCGGGATCGATCTCTTTTACTAGTCCGGCCATGGCTGTCTCCTGGTTGTTATTGCAAATTACGAGCTAAACAAGAAATTCATCACATCGCCGTCTTTCACGACGTAGTCTTTGCCTTCTGCGCGCATCTTGCCCGCATCTTTGGCGCCTTGCTCGCCCTTGAAGGCGATAAAGTCGTCAAAAGCAATGGTCTGGGCGCGAATGTAGCCTTTTTCGAAATCGGTATGAATAACCCCAGCGGCTTGCGGGCCGGTGTCGCCCACGTGGATGGTCCAGGCGCGCACTTCTTTCACACCGGCGGTGAAATAGGTTTGCAGGCCCAAGAGGCTGTAGGCCGAACGCACCAGGCGGTTCAGGCCAGGCTCGGTCTGGCCGAGTTCTTCCAGGAACATCTGGCGGTCCTCGTCGCTCATCTCGCTCATTTCCGCTTCCATCTTGGCGGAAATCGCCACCACGGGGGCGTTTTGCGCGGCGGCAAAGGCTTTGAGGCGGTCAAGCATGGGGTTATTCACAAACCCGTCTTCGGCCACATTGGCCACAAACATGGCGGGCTTGGCGGTAATCAAGAAGAACTGTTTCAAGAGCGGCAGCTCTTCTTTGCTGAAATCCAGCGTGCGCACGGGCTTGGCTTCATTCAGAGCGGCCTGGCATTTTTCCAAAATCGCCACCAGCTTGATCGACTCTTTGTCGCCCGAGCGCGCCAGCTTGGTCACGCGGTGCAGGGCTTTTTCTACTGCGCTCAGGTCGGCCAGGCACAGCTCGGTTTGGATCACTTCAATATCCGCAATCGGGTCCACCCGGCCCGCCACGTGGATCACGTTGTCGTCCTCAAAGCAGCGCACCACGTTGATGGTGGCGTCGGTTTCGCGGATGTGGGCCAAAAACTTGTTGCCCAGACCTTCGCCGGTGCTTGCACCCGCCACCAGGCCGGCAATGTCCACAAATTCCACAATGGCCGGCACGATGCGCTCTGGCGTGATGATGGCGGCGAGCTGCTGCAGGCGCGGGTCTGGCACCTCAACCACGCCCACATTGGGCTCGATGGTGCAAAAAGGGTAGTTTTCTGCGGCAATGCCGGCTTTGGTCAGCGCGTTAAACAGGGTCGATTTACCGACGTTGGGCAGGCCTACGATGCCGCATTTCATGGAGTGTCCTTTGGATGGGGGGTGTGCACCGCGCGCTCAGCCCGGGGGCGGCGCGCAGTGGCTGGTCTTGCCAGCGAGCCGCTGATTGTAATAAGCGGCACTTAGTTGCAAGGGTAGACCGTGCCCAAGGCGTTGAGCAGCACCAGCGGGGCGGGCATGTCGGCTTCGTACAGCTCGGCCTGGCGGCGCAGCTCGGTGTCAAACAGCTCGCGGGCCATGCGCGGCTCCAGGCGCCGCCCGAGCAGGCAAAAGCTGGGTTTTGCGCCCAGGCGCACCGCCTTGGCCTGCGCCTCCAGGGCGCCTTCCAGCGCACCCACCAGGTAATACAGCGCGTGGACATCGCCTTGCTTTTCGTTCTTTTCCAACGTGCGCAGCTCGCGCACGCTCATGGCGCTGGCGCTTTGGGCTACCAACAAGCCAATGGCCAAGGCGAGGGAAAACCGTCGAAACATTGCTTAACTCCTGGGGTGGGCTGCGCCATGCGCCAGTGAACTGTGCCAGAAGCCCAATCCCCCAGGGTGGTGTGTGGCCGTAGCCTTTTTGCCAAGGGGGTGTCTGCGCTGGCGCAAGCGCGCCAGCGCGGGGCGGCTCCTACAATGCCCGCCATGGCACGACCTTTTGACGTATGTATCCGCGGCGCCGGCATTGTGGGCCGGGCGCTGGCCCTGCAACTGGCGTCCCAGCGCCTGAAAGTGGCGCTGGTGGACCACCGCCTGGGCGGTTCCCCTCACCCAGCCGATGGCCACAGCGACGTGCGCGCTTATGCGCTCAACCCCGCTTCGCGCAAGTTGCTGCAAGGCCTGCGCTGCTGGCCCGACGCGCTGCACGCCACGCCCGTGGTGGCCATGGAAGTGCTTGGCGACGCCGGGGGCAGCACCCGCTTTGACGCGGTGGAGTCTTCGTCGGAGGCGCTGAACTGGATCGTGGACGTGCCCGAGCTGGAAAAGCTGCTGGGCGCGGCCCTGGGTTTTCAGAGCCTGATTGAGGTGGTCAGCACGCCGCAAGCCGCACCGCTGACCGTGGTCTGCGAAGGCAAAGCCAGCCGCACCCGCGAAGAATTTGGCGTCGAGTTCATCGCCCAGCCCTACGCGCAGTGGGCGCTGGCCGCGCGGGTGGATTGCGCCGTGCCGCACGGGCAGGTGGCGCGCCAGTGGTTTTCGCAGCCTGAGGGCCAGGGCGAAATCGTCGCCTTGCTGCCGCTCGGTGGCGCCAACGGCCACCAATGCGCGCTGGTCTGGTCCGCGCCGCCCGAGCGCGCGCAGGCGCTGCAAGCCCTGGACGCACAAGAGTTTTGCCTGCAACTGCAAGCCGCCAGCCACTACACCCTGGGCGACCTGCAACTCACGAGCGAGCGCCAAACCTGGCCCTTGCAGCATTCACAAGCCGCGCAGTGGTGCGGCCAGGGCGCAGAACCCGGATCTGGCGCCTGGGCGCTGGCCGGTGACGCAGCGCACGCGGTGCACCCGCTGGCAGGCCAAGGCCTGAACCTGGGCCTGGGCGACGTGGCAGAACTCGCCGCCGTGCTGGAAGCCCGCCCCTACTGGCGCAGCGTGGGCGACTTGCGCCTGCTGCGCACCTATGAGCGCGCCCGCAAGTCTGAGCTGGCCTTGATTGGCGGCGCGGGCGACGCCCTGCAACAGCTTTTTTCACGCGACAGCGCCTGGGCGCGCAGCCTGCGCAATGCCGGCATGCGCGCTTTTGAGCGCAGCGGCCCCCTCAAAGCCTGGGTGGCGCAGCGCGCCATGGGCTTGCGCGGCCAATGACGTCAGCTTTCCCCTTATCCATTACACCGAGCCGTGATGCCAAAACTTTTTAAATTCCTGCTGCTTGCGCTGCTCACCACCCTGAGCCTGGGCGCGCTGGCGCAAGAAGCCGCCATCCGCAAAAACATCGCCGCGCGCCTGCCCCAGCTCAAAGCGATTGACGAGGTGCGCAAGTCCGAGATGCCCGGCCTGTTCGAGGTGCGCGTTAACGGCAGCGAGATTTATTACACCGACGCCCAAGGCAACTACCTGATTGAAGGCAGCCTGATCGACACCCGCACCCGGCGCAACCTGACCGACGAGCGGGTAGAAAAGCTCACCGCCGTTAAGTTTGAGAGCCTGCCACTCAAAGACGCTTTCACAATAGTGCGTGGCAACGGCGAGCGCAAGATGGCCGTATTTGAAGACCCCAACTGCGGCTACTGCAAGCGCTTTGAGCGCGACCTGCAAAAGGTGGACAACGTCACGGTTTACCTGTTTTTGTACCCCATCTTGGGCGCTGACTCCACCGAAAAATCCAAAGCCATCTGGTGCGCCAAAGACCGCGTTCTGGCCTGGCAAGACTGGATGCTGCGCGACCAAAGCGCGCCTGCCGCATCCGCCATGTGCGACGCCAGCGCCCTGGCGCGCAATGTTGACATTGGGCGCAAGCACAAGATCACCGGCACGCCCACCTTGTTGTTTACCAACGGCGCACGGG
This sequence comes from Comamonas sp. lk, assembly GCA_945898115.1. Lineage (GTDB taxonomy): Bacteria > Pseudomonadota > Gammaproteobacteria > Burkholderiales > Burkholderiaceae_C > Allorhodoferax. The sequence goes on along the minus strand of CAMDHS010000076.1, from coordinate 1,180 downwards.
TGCCCGGCGCGGTAGACAGCAAAAAAATCGAACAAATGCTGGCTGAAGCCGCCAAAGGCTGATGCGCAGCGCGCCTGCCGCACCCTGGGCGGTGCACTACCACGTCGAAGTTGCCAGTCTGCACGCCCACCTGTGGCGCGTGACCATGACGATTGCCCAGCCCACCGCCGCGCAAACCCTGCGCTTGCCGGTGTGGATTCCCGGCAGCTACATGGTGCGCGAGTTTTCCAAGCACTTGCAAAACCTGCAATGCCGCCAAGACAAGCGCACCCTGGCCGCAACGCAGCTGGATAAAGCCACTTGGCAAGTGCAGTGCAACAGCGCCCAGCCGCTGCAAGTGCAGTACGAGGTGTATGCCTTGGACAACTCGGTGCGCACCAGTTGGCTCGACGCGGCACGTGGTTTTTTTAACGCTACCAGCCTGTGCCTGATGGCCAACGGCGCCACCGACCAGGCCCACGCCATTGACATCGTGCGCCACCCCGGCATGCAAGGCTGGAACGTGGCCACGGGCTTGCCCGCCTTGGATGTGGACAAAGCTGGCTTTGGTCGCTACCAAGCGGCGGACTACGACGAACTGGCCGACTGCCCGGTGGAAATGGGCGCGTTTTGGAGCGGCAGCTTTAGCGCCTGCGGCGTACCCCACCGCCTGGTGGTGGCCGGGGCCTTGCCCTCGTTTGACGGCGCGCGCCTGCTGCGCGACACCCAAAAAATCTGCGAAACCCAGTTGCAGTTTTGGCACGCCGAGGGCGACCTTGCCGCCAAGAACCTGGCCGACAAGGCGCCGTTTGCCCACTATGTGTTCTTTTTGAATGCCGTGGACGACAGCTATGGCGGCTTAGAGCACCGCAATTCCACCGCGCTGATCGCCGCCCGGCGCGACTTGCCACGCCGCAATGACGCCAAAACCAGCGAGGGCTACACCACGCTCTTGGGCCTGATCAGCCACGAATACTTTCACACCTGGAACGTCAAGCGCCTGCGCCCGGCCGAATTTGCGCGCTACGACTACGCCCAAGAAAACTACACCGAGCTGCTTTGGTTTTTTGAAGGCTTTACCAGCTATTACGACGACTTGCTGCTGCGCCGCGCAGGGTTGATCGACGACGCGGGCTACTTCAAACTGCTCACCAAAACCGCCAACCAGGTGCTGCAAACCCCAGGCCGCGCGCTGCAAACC
>CAMDHS010000075.1 GCA_945898115.1 Comamonas sp. lk | reverse complement strand
TTGGCCCGGCTGCTGCGGGCGGAGACGCTCAAATTGGGCGAGCTGGAGTACGTGCAGGCGGCGCGCGCTTTTGGCGTGTCTGATGTGGGCATCATGCGCCGCCACATCTTGCCCAACCTCACGCACCTGATCGTGATTGTGGCGGTGCTCGATTTCTCAGGCCTGGTGCTTTACGAGGCGGTCTTGTCCTATGTGGGCGTGGGCGTAGACCCCAACACCAATAGCTTTGGCATCATGATCAACGCCGCGCGCAACGAGATGTCTCGCGACCCGGTCGTCTGGTGGTCGTTGACGGCGGCGTTTGGTTTTATGTTGGCCCTGGTGTTGTCCATGACCTTGTTTGCCAGCGCGGTGCGCGAGGCTTTTGATCCGCGCGCCAGGGCGTTTCGGGTGCGGCCGGTCAAAGCATCGGCCTCAGCCGCCAATGCGACAGGAGTCGCGCCATGATGAAAATCACCCAGCTCACTACCGACCTTGAAACCGACAGCGCTCTGGTGCGCGCGGTGGACGCCTTGTCGCTGACCATCGCCCAGGGCGAAACCTTTGCGCTGGTGGGTGAATCGGGCTGCGGCAAGTCGATGACGGCGCTGTCCTTGTTGCGGCTTTTGCCCGACAGCGGCCGGGTTACGGCGGGCAGGGTGGACATCGACGGCACGGATTTGCTGGGTCTGCCCGAGTCGGGCATGCGGGAATGGCGGGGCCGACGCGTCAGCATTATTTTTCAGGAACCGGCCACCAGCCTGAACCCGGTGATGGCCGTGGGCCGGCAAATCCAGGAAGTGATAGAGCGCCACACGCCGCTCACAGGCGCGGCCAGCGCGGCCAAAGCGGTGGACTGGCTGCGCCGCGTGGGCATTGACGCACCCGAGCGCCGCGCGCTGGGCTACCCGCATCAGCTCTCGGGCGGGCAAAAGCAGCGCGTGATGATCGCCATTGCCCTGGCCGCTGAGCCCCAGGTGCTGATCGCCGACGAGCCCACCACGGCGCTGGACGTAACCATACAGGCGCAAATTCTGGAGCTGCTGCAGGACTTGCAACGCACCCAAAAAATGGCGCTGCTGCTCATTACCCATGACCTTGCCATCGTCTCGCAAATGGCGCACCGCGTGGCGCTGATGTACGCCGGGCAGGTGGTGGAAGTGGCCAGTGCGGCCGATTTCTTCGCCCGCCCGCTGCACCCGTATGCTGCCAATCTGTTGGACGCCTTGCCCGACGCCAGCAAGCGCGGCCAGCGCCTGGCGTCTATTCCCGGCAGCGTGCCCGCGCTGAGTCAGCGTTTTGCAGGCTGCCGCTTTGCCGACCGCTGCCAGGACGCACAAGCCTTGTGCCGCACCCAGGCGCCCGAGATTTTGGAACACGCAAGCGGCCACGCGGTGCGCTGCTTTATTTACCAAGGCGCCATGGGCATAGAGCACGCAAGCCGTAACGCCCCGCCCGTGGCCGCGTCAGCCCATGAGGCGTCAGCGGCAGCAAGCAATACAGCCGTACCCCTGCTTGCGGTGCGCGACTACAAGGTCTGGTTTCCGATCCGCAAAGGCCTGCTGCAGCGCACCGTGGGCCATGTGAAGGCGGTGGACGGCGTGTCTTTTGAGGTCCAAACTGGGCGCACTTTGGCCCTGGTGGGTGAGTCGGGCAGTGGCAAAACCACGGTCGGTAAGGCCTTACTGCAACTGCTGCGCGGCCATGCCCAGATCTCCGGTAGCGCGGTGCTGCAAGGCCAAGCCTTGGACACGCTGCAAGGTGCGCAGTTGCGAGCGGCGCGCAGAACGGCGCAAATCGTCTTTCAAGACCCGTTTGCCTCGCTCAACCCGCGCATGCGGGTAAACGAAATTCTGGAAGAGGGCGTGGCATCGCTGCACCCAGACGTGGGTGATGCAGCGCGGCGCGCGCGGGTGGCTGGGCTCTTAGACAAAGTGGGCTTGTCGGGGAGTGCGCTGACGCGTTACCCCCATGAGTTCTCCGGCGGCCAGCGCCAGCGCCTAGCCATTGCGCGTGCGCTTGCCGTCGAACCCCAACTGATCGTGGCTGACGAACCCACGTCCGCCCTGGACGTGTCAGTGCAAGCGCAAATATTGAACCTGCTGAACGATCTGCAAGCCGAACTGGGTGTGGCCTATTTGTTCATCACCCACAACTTTGGCGTGGTGGAGTATCTGGCGCACGACATTGCGGTCATGCAAGGCGGCAAGCTGGTGGAATACGGCACCGCGCACCAGGTGCTGGAGCGGCCGCAGAACGCTTATACGCAGACGTTGCTACGTGCGGTGCCGCGCTTGCGGCGTTGAATCGGACGGTTTGAAAAGTCGTTTGTTTGCCCACATCAAGTGGAAGGTAAACCGCCTCTTAAAAAATCGACTCCAACGGTGCCCAAAGCTTAGGTGAGAGCCGAGGTTGTTGCTGTACATTGGACTGCGTGTGCGGCTCTATTTTCTTATGCGGCGCAAATTGGGCTCATGCGTGCATCAATTTTTCTAGTCAAAACGCCCGGCGACTGCCAGCGATGCTTTGTCGGTGTGAGCCGTGCAGTGAAGTGGGTATATATGAGCGGGAATAAGCAGGCGTTGATTGCCCCCATGCAGGAACTCGGACAGGTCACAGCCCGGCGCTTCCTAGAGTCCATGATCAGCGGTGAAGCCGTCGGGTTGCTTGCTTCCAGTCCGGTGGTCGCGAGCCCCGTGCTTACTGCCGACCCTTTTGGGTTGGATTGAAAGGCCATGGCGCAATGACGTATGACTCTGACAATGTGACCTGGTTCGTGGACGAGGCTGGTGATCCCACGCTGTTTGGAAGGGGCGGCAAGGCGGCAAGCTGGTGGAATACGGCACCGCGCACCAGGTGCTGGAGCGGCCGCAGCACGCTTATACGCAGGCCTTGCTCAGGGCGGTGCCTAGGCTGATCGGTGCCACCAGGGCCTAGCCGGGATTGCCTTTCCAACGGCCCACCCTCGTCAAAAGATAGTGGGCTTCACGTCTTGCAAGAAATGGATGGGCTTGGAGCGCTTAGGCGGGCTCGACGCTTGATTGGTCTGCACCAAGGACCTCGCCACCGAGCAAATTTGCAAGCCCAGCGCGAACTGCGGCTACGTCCTTACTCGCCAGTTTGCCGAGTTCGCCACGTACAAGACGGTTGTCGAGGGTGAACAGTTTGAAGCGCACTTTAGAAGCTGCGGGCAAACCAGCGGCGTCCAGGTCCGTGAGCGTGCAGTCCAGCGGCCATGGTGCGTTCGCCTGCGATGTAATCATCGCCATCACGGAATGCCCGGCCGGGGTGTTGAAAGTATGGGGGTGAGAGAGAACGACTGCCGGTCGATTTTTGCTGGTGTCGCGGTCTGTAAATGGGAAGGGAACACGCACTACGGTGTAGCGCTCAAAGTCCACCGTAAGCCTCCTCATCGGCGGCGCTGCTCCATTCACTGAGCGTGCCTTCGACGGCGCGCAGGTACTCTAGGTCCATGGTCTGAACGCGGCGCACGGTCGCTATGCCGTCAGTGCCAACGTCCCAGACAATCAGGTCACCGGGCACCACTTTGAGCGCGGTGCGAACATCCTGCGGAATGGTGGTTTGGCCTTTGGCCGTGATCTTGGCAACCGCGAGCATCGTTTTCCCCTTGTAATGCGATCCTTACATTCCTACTATACGGGAATCCGTCATGCCTAGGTGGGCGAACCCAGATGGGTTCGCTGTCCGCTCAGTGCTGCGCCTGCGCCATCCCTTGGTGGCGCAGCAGCGCGTCCAGCGTGGGTTCGCGGCCCCGGAAGGCTTTGAAGGATTCCATGGCCGGGCGGCTGCCGCCGGCTTCCAGAATGCTTTGCAGGTACTTTTTGCCAGTGGCGGGGCTCGGGTCGCCGCTTGCCAAGGCGGATTCCTCAAATGCGGCGTAGGCGTCGGCGCTCAGTACTTCGGCCCATTTGTAGCTGTAGTAGCCGGCCGCATAGCCGCCGGCAAAAATGTGGCTGAAGGTGTTGATGCTGCGGCTAAACGCCGGGCTTGGCAGCACCGCCACCTCGTCGCGCACCTGCTGCAGCAGCGCCATGGGGTCAACGTGCGGCGCTTGGCCGGAATGCAGCAGCATGTCAAACAGCGAGAACTCGATCTGGCGCAGCGTTTGCATGCCGCTTTGAAAGTTGCGCGCCGCCAGCATCTTGTCAAACAGGGCGCGCGGCAGGGGCGCGCCGGTGTCGATGTGGGCGGTCATGTGGGCAATCACATTCCATTCCCAGCAGAAGTTTTCCATGAACTGGCTGGGCAGTTCCACCGCGTCCCATTCCACGCCGCTGATGCCCGCCACGTCGCGCTCATTCACCTGCGTGAGCAGGTGGTGCAGGCCGTGGCCGAACTCGTGAAAGAGGGTGGTCACGTCGTCGTGGGACAGGAGGGCGGGTTTGCGCACGCCGTCGGTCTCGCTGCCTTCGGCAAAGTTGCACACCAGGTGGGCGATGGGCGTTTGCAGCGCGCCGGTGTCCGGGCGCAGCCAACGGGTGCGCACGTCGTCCATCCATGCGCCACCGCGCTTGCCGCTGCGCGCGCTGGGGTCCAGGTAAAACTGACCGATCAAAATGCGCCCTGTGGGAGTTTGGCGCTCAATGCGGTAAAAGTGCACGCCCTCATGCCAGACCGGGGCCGTGTCCTCAGATATGGCGACATCAAACAGGCTTTCGACAATCTTGAACAGGCCAGCGAGCACCTTGGGCAGGGTGAAATATTGCTTGACCTCTTGCTCGCTGAAGGCGTAGCGCGCTTCCTTGAGTTTTTCGCCAATAAAGGGCCAGTCCCAGGCCTGGGGATCGTGCAGGTTCAGGTTTTCGGCGGCAAAAGCGCGCAGTTCGGCCACGTCGCGCTCGGCGTAGGGCCGAGCGCGCTTTGCCAAGTCGCGCAAAAAGGTAATCACCGCTTCTGGCGAATCGGCCATCTTGGGCGCCACCGACAGCGCGCCAAAATTGGCAAAACCAAGCAACTGCGCTTCTTCATGGCGCAGCGCCAATATCTCGCGCATCACAGGCGCATTGTCAAAGTGCTGCGCCTCAGGCGCGGCTTCGAGCGAGGCGCGCGTGGCGTAAGACCGGTACAGCGTGGCGCGCAGGGCACTGCTGGTGGCGAACTGCATCACCGGCAAATAGCAGGGCATTTTCAGGCTGAGCTTGAAGCCTTCTTTGCCGTCCACCACGGCAGCGGTGCGCGCGGCTTGGCTTACATCGCTGGGCACACCGGCCATTTCCTCGGCAGTGGCGAAGTAGAAGTAGGCGTCGGTGGCGTCAAGCGTGTTTTCGCTGAACTTTTGGCTCAGTTCGGCCATGCGCTCCTGAATCTCGGCAAAGCGCGTGCGTGCCACACCAGTCAGTTCGGCGCCGCCGAGCACAAAATTACGCACCGCGTTTTTGTGGGCCTGGTGCTGCTCAGTGTTCAGGCTGGCAGGATCCATGGCCTTGTATTTGGCGTACAGGCGCTCGTCGGCGCCCAGGCGCGTCCAAAATTCGGTGACCAAGGGCAGGGCGGCGTTGTAGGCGGCGCGCAGCTCGGGACTGTCGGCCACGCCGTTGTGGTGGCTGACCGCTCCCCAAGCCATGCTGAGCTTTTCGTTGGCAGCGTCCAAGGTGGTGGCCATCGCGGTCCACTGGGCAGGAAATTCCGCTGCCGTCACGGTTTCCAGCGCTGCTTGGGCCTGGGCCAGCAATTGCGTGATAGCCGGGGCCACGTGCTCGGGCTGGATCTGATCAAACAGCGGCGTAGGCGACGCCATCAACAAGGGGTTGTTCATACGCTGCGCTCGGCCGATTCCAGGGTGTTGACCAGCAGCATGGTGATGGTCATGGGGCCCACGCCACCGGGCACCGGCGTAATGTGGCTGGCCACCTGGCGTACGCCTTCATAGTCTACGTCGCCGCAGAGCTTGCCCTCAGGCGTGCGGTTCATGCCCACGTCAATCACCACCGCTCCGGGTTTGACCATGTCGGCGGTCAGCACATTGCACTTACCCACGGCGGCCACGATCACGTCGGCCTGCAGGGTCATGGCTTTGAGGTCTTTGGTGCCGCTGTGGCATATGGTGACGGTGGCGTTTTTTTGCAGCAGCAGCATGGCCATGGGTTTGCCCACGATGTTGCTGCGGCCAATCACCACGGCGTGTTTGCCGCGCAAGTCATATCCGATGGACTCGAGCATCTTCATGCAGCCGTAGGGCGTGCAAGGCACAAAACCGGGTTGGCCGACCATGAGCGCGCCGGCGCTGGCGATATGAAAGCCGTCCACGTCTTTGGCAGGCGCGATGGACTCAATCACCTTGTTGGCGTCAATGTGCGCGGGCACGGGCAACTGCACCAGAATGCCGTGGATGGTGGGGTCATTGTTGAGGGCATCGATGCGCGCCAGCAAGGCGGCTTCGCTCATGTCGGCGTCGTGGCGCTCCAGCACCGAATGCAAGCCCGAATCCGCACAGGCCTTGACCTTGTTGCGCACATACACCTGAGAAGCCGGGTTGTCGCCCACCAGTAACACTGCCAGACCTGGCGTGATGCCGCGGGCCTTGAGGGCCAGCGTGCGGCGGGTCACGTCTTCACGCAATTGGGCGGACAGGGCGACGCCGTCAATGATGGCGGCTTGACGTTCGGGTGCGGTGTGGTTCATGGTTCGATCTGTCAAAAATGGTGGGTTGCGCGCGGGCTGGGCCTTGTGTTTAGAGCGGGAGCTGGATATCTGTGCGGTGCGGTTAAAAACTAGGCCTTGGCGGTGGTTTGCCCCAGCGCGATCTTGAGCAAGTCGGCCACAGTGTTGGCGCTGAGTTTTTCCATGATGTTGGCGCGGTGCGCCTCCACCGTCTTGATGCTGATGCCCAGGTCGTCGGCAATTTGCTTATTCAGGCGCCCGGCAACGATTCGCTCAAGCACCTGCGACTCGCGCAGCGTCAGCTTGGACAGCAGGGTCTCGCGGCTAGCCGCGAGTTGCGATCCGGCAAACGACTCTTTGGCCTGGTCAAGCATTTGCTCGACCAGGGGCACGAGTTCGGCTTCGTTAAAGGGTTTTTGGATAAAGTCCATGGCGCCTTTTTTCATGGTGTCCACCGCCATGGGCACGTCGCCGTGGCCGGTAATGAACACGATGGGCAGCGGCGAGCGGATCTCGATCAGACGGGTTTGAAGCTCCAGCCCGGTCATGCCGCCCATGCGGATGTCCACAATCAGGCAAGCCACTTCGCGCGCGTCGTAGCGGCTCAAAAAGGATTCGGCGGAATCAAAGCAGCGCACGCGGTAGCCCTTGCCTTCTAGCAGCCATTGCAGCGAGTCGCGTACCGCCTCGTCGTCGTCGACTACATAGACGGTGCCTTTTTTCGGGATCAAGCTCATGAATGCGTCCAAGTCAAATAGTAATTATGTTCTGCCGTACTTTGCCAGCGGTACGGGGTCAGCTCAGGGGCAGCCAAAACAGAAATCTGCACCCCGAAACAGTCAAACCATTGTAGAGGTTCTCAGCCGTCATACGTCCCCGGTGCGACTCGATGATGGAGCGGCACAGGCTCAGGCCAATGCCCATGCCGTCGGCCTTGGTGGAATAAAAGGCCTCGTAAAGCCGCGCCATCACTTCTGGCGCAATGCCGTTGCCACTGTCTTGCACCGAAAACTCCACGCCTTTTTTGCCTTCAAAAAAGCTGCTTGTCACACGCAATTCGACGCTGCGTTCGGGTGCCGGACGCTGTGCTGTATCAATTGACTCAGCCGCATTTCGCAGCAGGTTGACCAGCACCTGCTCAATCAGGATGCGGTCTACCAGCAGCGCTGGCAGGTCATCGGCGATGTGTCGAATCAGGCGCACGTTAAAGCGGCGCAGCTCGATTTCGGCCAGTTCCAGCGACTCGTTGACCATGGTTTCCACGTCAGACTGCGTGCGGTTGGGCTCGCTGCGTTTCACAAAGCTGCGGATGCGCTGGATGATGTGTCCCGCGCGCTGCGCTTGTTTGGCGGTTTTCTCTAAAGCACCCAGCAGTTCGTCTTGCGTGATTTGCTGGTCCTTGATGCGCGAGACCATGCCGTTGCAGTAATTGTTGATGGCGGTCAGCGGCTGATTGAGCTCGTGGGCCACGCTGGATGCCATTTCGCCCATGGTAATCATGCGGCTGGCGGTTTGGGCTTTTTCGGCCTGTGCGGCGGCTTGCTCTTCGGCTACGCGTCGGCTGGTGATGTCCGTGGCAATCACCATCTGCGCCAGGCGCCCGTCTACCCAGCTCAGGTAGCGGGTGCGCACCTCGAGCCATTTGCCCAAGGCCGACACAAAAATCTCGGCGCTTTCGATGTCGCTCTCGGGCAGTTCGCTCAAGGGAAAGCCGGCAAACAAGTCCACGTCGTCGGGCGTTTCGCGCGTTGTTTTTGTTTGCGGCATGCCGGCTTCGGCCACGAGTTGCAGGTGGCCACCAGCCTGGGTGCCAAACCACTGCCGGTAGAGCTTGTTGGCAAACACCAGTTCGTCGCTGCCCAGGGGTGCGACCGAGATGGACGCATCCAGCGCTTCAAGCACGGTGGTAAACCGCAGGTGCGAGGCCGACAACTGTTCGCGCACCCGGTTGGGTTCGGTAATGTCGGTCATGGACGTGACCCAGCCGGTCTGCGCGCCCAGTGCGTCGATCAGGGGTGCCACGTACAGGCGTGCGTCAAACAAGACGCCGTCACGCCGCTTGACCCGTACCTGGATGCCGCCTTGGTTGGTTTTACCTGAAAGTTCCTGGTCCAGCAGGGCGGTGAGTTGTTCGCGGTCGCTCTCGGGCCAATACGGAAACGGCGCGGTGCGGCCCACCAGCTCGGACTCGCTCCAGCCCGTCATCATGCAAAACGCGGCGTTCACATAGGTAATGCGGCCCTGCAAGTCCATGGCACGCATGCCGGTGAGCATGGAGTTTTCCATGGCGCGGCGAAAGTTGGTCTCGGACAAGAGCGCCTGCTGTGCTTGCAGCCGCTTGCGGGAATGCCGCCAGTTGGCCACCAGCATCCAGGTGGTCATCAAACTCAGGGCGCTGACCAGCCAAAACAGGCCGCTGCCGATCAGGCCCAGCGATGCACGGTAGGCCTGGGCCCGTATCACCAGGTCGGCGCCCACCGGAGACAGGGGCATGGAATAGGTATTGGCCTTGCGCCGCCAGGGCATTTGGGCGATGTTGGCCTTGAGTGGCAAACCCACGCCGGCCAATACCGCCCCCTTGGCGTCTTGCAGCGACACTGCGTAGCGGGCTGACACCTCGCTGGGAACGCCGTAGCGGTAGAGGCCGTCAATAGAAAACTCTGCGAGCAAGACGCCAGCAAAGCGCCCCTCATTGGTCAGCGGGATGAATAGCTGCAGCAGTGGCGCGTATTCGCCCGCTTTGGTGCGCTGCAGGTAGACGGTTTGCCGCATGTCGCGTGCGCGTTTGAAGCCCGCTTCGCCATCGACCTGTAATGTCACACCGCCATTGGGCATGCTCTGAAACATCCATGTGGCGGTGGAGCCCGAGCTGCTTTGTACCCGTTTGCGCTCGTCCAGCCAAGCGGCACCCTGCAGTTCGTGGTACTGATTGAGCAGCGCTGCGATGCGGGTGCGAAAACCTTCGGCACTGATTTCGCGGTTGGAGAGAGCGCTTGCGATGCGTGTGAGTTGCTCCTGGCGCTCTAGCAATCGCAGGCGCAGGCGTTGTTGGGTGTATTCGACGTCGCGCTGCACCGCTTCTTGCTCGCGGTTCATTTCTTCAATTTGCAGGTAGCCCAAAGCTGCCACGATGGCCGCCATAAACAACACCACGGCCGCCAAGGGCGCGAGCATGGCAACCCAGTCTTGTCGGTGCGGGGTGAGGTGCTGCCACCAGCGGCGTGCGCGTTTGACCGCCGGGATCTCGAGGCGCGCGGGCAGGCTAAACAAGTCGGCAATTGGCATGGTGCGAGTGTAGGCGGGCGAAGCCTGTGCTTCATTTCAAATATGCTGCGTTGCGGCATAGTAATTTCGCATTATAAAATTAGAAAGCATGATTTGAAATTTTTAGAAAAATGTGAGAAACTCGCTACAGTTCACGATCAACAACAAAACCATGAGGCGCGACATGACGAACCCTGCACCAAACACCCAAGCCACGCCACCTTTTCAAGTCGGCAGCGACATCGACACCCAGGAAACACGCGAGTGGATGGACGCCCTGTCCGCCGTCATTGAGACCGAAGGCCCCGAGCGCGCCCACTTTTTGCTCGAACAGCTGCTAGAGCACGCACGGCAAAAAAGCATCGACATGCCGTTTTCGGCCACCACCGGCTACGTCAACACCATTGAGACCGAGCAGCAAGAACACGCCCCTGGCAACCTGGAAATTGAAGAACGCCTGCGCGCCTACATGCGCTGGAACGCCATGGCCATGGTGGTCAAGGCCAATCGTCACCACCCCGTGGATGGCGGCGATCTGGGCGGCCATATCGGCTCATTTGCTTCGCTGGCCAGCCTGTTTGGCGCCGGCTTTAACCACTTTTGGCATGCCGAGAGCGAAAACCACGGCGGCGACTGCCTGTATATCCAGGGCCACGTATCCCCCGGCGTGTACGCCCGCGCTTACCTTGAAGGCCGCTTGACCGAAGAGCAGCTGCTCAACTTCCGCCAAGAGGTAGACGGCAAGGGCTTGTCGAGCTACCCGCACCCCAAGCTGATGCCCGAGTTTTGGCAGTTCCCCACCGTGTCCATGGGCCTGGGTCCGCTGATGGCGATTTACCAAGCACGCTTTTTGAAGTACCTACACGCCCGTGGCATTGCCAATACCGAAAACCGCAAGGTCTGGGTGTTTTGTGGCGACGGCGAGATGGACGAAGTCGAATCGCTCGGCGCCATTGGCTTGGCCGCGCGCGAAGGCCTGGACAACCTGATTTTCGTTATCAACTGCAACCTGCAGCGCCTGGACGGCCCGGTGCGTGGCAACGGCAAGATCGTCCAAGAGCTGGAAGGCGAATTCCGCGGTGCGGGCTGGAACGTCATCAAACTCTTGTGGGGCAGCAGCTGGGATCCGCTCTTGGCGCGCGACAAGGATGGCGCCCTGCGCAAGCTGATGATGGACACGCTGGACGGCGACTACCAAGCCATGAAGGCCAACGACGGCGCCTATGTGCGCAAGCATTTCTTTGGCAAAGACCCCCGCACCCTGGCGATGGTCGCGCACATGAGCGACGAAGAAATTTTTGAGTTGCGCCGGGGCGGCCATGACTCCAAAAAGGTCTACGCGGCCTACCACAGCGCGGTCAACCACAAGAACCAACCTACGGTGCTGCTGATCAAAACCGTCAAAGGCTTTGGCATGGGCAAGAGCGGCGAGGGCAAAAACAACGTCCA
>CAMDHS010000074.1 GCA_945898115.1 Comamonas sp. lk | reverse complement strand
GGGCTTCAAAATCAAAGTCGGTGACCGAGCGCAGGCCGCGCACCATGGCGCAGGCGCCCTGGCTGCGGGCAAATTCGGTCACCAGACCGGTAAACGGCAGCACTTTGACGTGCGCCCAAGGCTGCACCACTTCGCTCACCGTGGCCAGGCGTTCTTCTAGGCTGAACATGGTTTTCTTGTGGTGCGCTGCGGCCACCGCCACGATGACCGTGCCAAACAGGCCAGCGGCGCGCTGGATCAAATCAAGGTGGCCCAGGGTGATGGGGTCAAAGGTGCCGGGGTAGACGGCGATGGTGGGCGCGCTGGCGTGGGCCATATTCAAGCTCCGAGGGTGGTTTCGGTCAGGGTTGTGCTGGGGGCTGGTGCAGCGGCGATAAGCGCGGCTGCCCGTTCGTCGGCGGTGGCGGCGCGCAGCAAATGCGCATGCACCGCACCGGCCTTGAGGTGGCGGTGCAGCACCAGGCCCAGGGGGGCGAGTTGCGCTTCAGACCACGCCACAGGCGCTTCAAGATAAACCCAGCCTTGGGGCGCAATGGCGCGAGCTGCAGCGGCCAAAGCGCTCTCCCACAGCACCGAGTCAAATGGCGGGTCAATAAAGACCACATGCAAGCTTCCCGGCGCGGCCTGGCGCAGGGTGGACACGCCGTCACCGCGCTGCACCAGCACCTGGTGCGCCGCGAGCTGTAGCTGGGTGCGTTTGAGCTGCTCGATCAGGCCGCTGTCTTGTTCGACCAGCACCACGTCTTGCGCGCCGCGCGAGGCGGCCTCGAAACCCAGGGCGCCGGTGCCAGCAAACACATCGACGCAGCGCATGCCGCGCAAATCCTGGCCCAGCCAGTTGAACAGGGTTTCGCGCACACGGTCGGGCGTGGGACGCAGGCCGGGCTTGTCGGCGACTTTGAGTTTGGTGCGCTTCCACAGGCCGCCGATGATGCGGATTTCGTGGCTGCGCTGCACTTGGGGGCCGTGCTTGTGCACGGGGACGCGGGGCTTTTTCGGTTTCATGGGGCCTATTGTCGGGCTTGTCGGGGCACGGCGCCAAAAGTCGGGCTGGTCGCAGGCACACACCAAGTCAAAAGCATGGCCGCCACCAGTCCGTGCATAAGCAGTTTGGCGTACGGCGGATCAGAAGTCCTTGCATTCGCTCAGACGCCAAGTATGGTTTGCACTGCGTCGCCGCCGGTCTGCACCCCGATGCCGCGCCCCCGCACCCACCTCCACCCCTGCCTAACCCCGGAGACCGACAGTGACCGATTCCAACGCAACCCTGATACGCAACGGCCGCATCATCACCGCCTGCGACGACTACGTGGCCGACGTGCTGCTGCAAGGCGGCATCGTGCACACCATTGGCCAGGCCATTGAGGTCGGGCCCGATGTCCGCGTGGTGGACGCCACCGGCTTGTACGTGCTGCCCGGTGGCGTGGACACCCACGTGCACCTGGAAAACGTGATTGGGCCGACGATTACCGCCGACACCTTTGCCACCGGCACCAAGGCCGCAGCCTTTGGCGGCACCACCACAGTGGTGGACTTTGCGCTGCAAACCGAGCTCGACTCGCCGCTGGGCGCGATTGCGCGGGCGCAGCGCAGCGCCGAGTCGCAGGTGAATGTGGACTACAGCCTGCACGTGATCGTGACCCGTGTGGACGACCAGGTTTTGAAGGACGTGCGCTACGCCATGCACTTTGAAGGCGTGAGCAGCTTCAAGATGTTCATGGCCTACCCCGGCGTGATGATGGCCGACGACGCCTCCATCTTTCGCATGCTGCGCCAGGTCGGCGCCGACGGCGGCATGGTGGCGCTGCACGCCGAAAACGGCACGGTGATCGACCTGCTGATCAAGGAAGCACTAGAGGCCGGACACACCTCGCCGCGCTACCACGCGCTCACCCGCCCTTCGCTCATGGAGGGCGAGGCCACGCACCGCGGCATCCGCCTGGCCGAGCTGGCGCAGGCGCCGATTTACTTTGTGCACGTGTCGAGCAACGACGCGCTCAAGCACATTGTGAGTGCGCGGGCTGAGGGCATTCCGGTGTTTGCCGAAACCTGCCCGCACTACCTGCTGTTTGACGACTCGGTCTACGACAACGACGACTTCGAGACCGCCAAATACGTGATGACGCCGCCGCTGCGCAAACCCGAGGATCAAAAGCACCTCTGGCGCGCCCTGCGCTACGATGACTTGCAAGTGATTGCCACCGACCACTGCCCGTTTTGCATGAAGGCCGACCACCTGGGCCTGCGCAGCTCCAAGCTGCGCGGCACAAAAAACTTTGCCGAGATTCCCAATGGCGCGCCCGGCATCGAAACGCGGCTCGTAAGCCTGTTTGACATTGGCGTGATGCAGGGCAAGCTCTCGCTCAACCGCTTTGTCGAGCTCACCGCCACCACCCCAGCCAAGCTGTTTGGCCTGTTCCCCAAAAAAGGCACGATTGCCGTGGGCAGCGACGCCGACGTGGTGCTGTTCAACCCAGCCGTCACCCAAACCATCCACGCCAAGCACCTGCACAGCAACTGCGACCACACGCTGCTCGAGGGCCGCATCCTGCAGGGGCGGGTGGAGAAAGTTTTTCTGGGCGGCAACTTGATTGTGGACGGCCACGACTGGCACGGGCGCGAGGGCATGGGGCGCTATGTGCCGCGCGGCCAGGTGCGGGCGTTTTAAACCATGGCGACTCCCCGCCTTATCCTCCCTATCGAGCCGCTGCACGCTGGCACCTTTGGCCCTTTTGGCGAGGTGATTGAGGCACGCGACACGGCGCGCCAGTTCGCCATCAACCAGGGCTACGCCACGCGCTTTCACGATCTGGCGCGCGCGGACGTGGGCGACGGCGCAGTGTTGCTCAATGTCTTTCAGGCTCTGCCGCGCAAGCTGCCCATGCAGTTGCAGGTGATGGAGCGCCATCCGCTGGGCAGCCAGGCTTTTGTGGCCATGGCGGAGCTGCCGTTTTTGGTGGTGGTGGCGCCGCCTTCGGCGGACTTGGTGCTGACGGACATCCGCTGCTTTCGGGCCGAAGCAGGCCAGGGGGTGAACTACGCCAAAGGCGTTTGGCACCACCCGCTGATCGCCATCGGGCGGGGCTGCGACTTTCTGGTCATCGACCGGGGCGGCGCGCCGGGCGAACGCAACCTCGACGAGGTCGATGTGCTGGCGCACCACATCTGGATTGGGGCCTGAGGTAACGCCCCAAGCGCTGCTACACCGCCGCCTTGGCGGGGTACTGCGGATCAATAAAAAGCGGCGCTGCAATGCCTTCAGCAGCAAAAGCGCGGCGCACGGGCGCGCGCAGCTCCAGCCTGTGCAAGAGGGCCAGCAAGCGAGGCAAATCTTGCAAACTGCCCGCGCCCAAGGTATCGCCCCGGGGGTACAACTGCGACCAGCGCACACATGCCGCCAGGTACAGATCGCAAACACTCAAATCGTCACCCAAAAGCCAAGGGCCACCGTGGCGTGCGAGTTCGGCTTCCAGCAGCGCCAGGTGCGCTAGCACGCGCGGGTGCAGGCGCGCGCGCAGCGCTTTTTCAGCCAGCGCATCTGCGCCATAGCGCTCGGTGTAGAACAGCATGCGCAAGTCGGCATGCAAGGTGTTGGACAAGTAAAACAGCCACTTCAGAAACCGGCCCCGCGCGCTTATCAGCAAGGGCTTGAGCGTCGCATGCTGGTCGGCTAGGTGCAACAGGATGGCTGCGGTCTCAAACACCGGCTCGTCTTGCGCTGGGTCCACCAACACCGGCAACAGGCCTTGCGGGTTGAACTTCAAAAATGCCGGGCTGCGCTGTGCGCCCTGGCGGCGGTCCACTTCGAGCGCCTCGTAGGGCGCGCCGATTTCTTCGAGCGCCATGCGCACCACCACATTGGCGCTGTCGGGCGAATAAAACAGGGTGTACGCCATGGCCGCACCTTCAGGGTTTGCGCATCACCACCAGGCCCTTGAGGTATTCGCCCTCGGGAAAACTGATGGTCATGGGGTGGTCCGGGGCGCCGCCCATGCGCTCGGTGATAAAGCCGTCCACCCCGGCGTCCGCCCCGGCACCGGCCACGATTTTGTGGAACAGGTCGGCGCTGATGCCGCCCGAGCAGGAATAGGTAAACAGCACGCCGCCGGGCTCCAAAATCTTGAAGGCCAGGCGGTTGATGTCTTTGTACGCCCGGGCCGCGCGCTCGGCGTGCGCCATGGTGGGCGCGTACTTGGGCGGGTCGAGCACGATGGCGTCAAAGGTCTGGCCGGCCTGGGCAAACTGGCGCAGCGAGGCGTTCACATCCGCGTCCATAAAACTGGCGCGCTCGGGCGCAAAGCCGTTGAGCGCTACGTTGGCTGCGGCCTGGGCGATGGCCGGGCCGGAAGAATCAATCGAGGTAACGTGCGCCGCACCGCCCGAGAGCGCAGCCACGGTAAAGCCGCCGGTGTAGCAAAAGCAATTGAGCACGCGCTGAAACTGCAAGCGCCGCGCGTGTTCGGCAAACTTCTTGCGACTGTCGCGTTGGTCCAAATAAAAGCCGGTCTTGTGGCCGTGCGCAATGTCCAGCGCAAGCTGCCAGTCGTGTTCGCGCAGCACCAGGTCGGTGGCACCGCTGCCGCGCAGCCAGCCAGTGACTTCGGGCAGGCCTTCCAAGCCCCGGCTGCTGGCGTCCGAGCGCTCGTAGAGTTGGGTCAGGCCCGTGTGCTGCAGCAAAGCATCCGCAATCACTGCCTTCCAGCGCTCCACGCCCGCAGAGGTGAACTGCGCCACCAGCGTGTCGCCGTAGCGGTCCACGATCAAACCCGGCAAGCCGTCAGACTCGCCATGCACCAGGCGCATGCCGTCGCTCTGGATGTCAAAGCGGCTGCGCGCCTGCAAGGCCCGCGCTACAGCGGCGCTGAAAAAGGCGGCGTCAATGCGCTGCGCCTCGTCAAAACTCCAAACACGTGCGCGAATCTTGGAGCTGGGGCTAAAAGCCGCCCAGCCCAAAAACTGGCCCTCGTGGCCTTCTACCCGCACCGTCTCGCCGCTGTCGCCGCCCCCGCGCTCGATGGCAGATTCAAAGATCCAGGGATGGCGGCGCTGCAAGGAGCGCTCTTTGCCGGCGCGAAGGCGTATGGTTTTCATGCGGGCTATTGTCGCTGCGCGGGTTTGGCTGGTTTTGGCGGATTTGGCTGGTTTTTTATCCCCCCCTATCCCCCCGGCCCCCTTTCCACCCCCGCGGGGTGGAAAGGGGGAGCGAAGTCCACATTTGATTTTGTCGCGTCGGAGAGCCTTCTACTGACGTGGCGCCACGTGGCTTTCGTCTGCGTCGTTGGAGCGGCGCCCTCGCCGCGAAGGCTTTCGGATTCGGACTTGGCTGAACGCAGTAGATTCGCGGCGAGGCGCCGCTCCAACGAAAACGGGCAGTGCCCGGTGGTGCCCTGGCCGAAGCGAAAAAGCAAAATGTGGACTTCGCTCCCCCTTTCCGCCCCGGTGGGGGCGGAAAGGGGGCCGGGGGGATAGGGGGGTAAACAAAGCTACCATCAGCCCCAAATTTCAAACCGCCCAAACCGGGCTTCAAAGGAGACAAAACCATGTTCAGTCATGTCATGCTGGGTGTGAGCGATTTGGCGCGTTCGCAGAAGTTTTACGACGCGCTCTTGGGCACGCTGGGCTTGGGGCCCGGTTTTGCCAACAAGAACCGGTTTTTTTACCGCAGCCCCACAGGCACCTTTGCCATCAGCACGCCGATCAATGGCGAGCCCGCCTGCCATGGCAATGGCAGCACCGTCGGCTTTGCGATGCAGTCGGTCGAACAATGCGACGCCTTTCATGCTGCAGGCGTAGCCAATGGTGGCACCACCTGCGAAGACCCACCGGGCTTTCGCGAAGGCCCGACCGGTAGCATCTACTTGGCCTACCTGCGCGACCCCGACGGCAACAAGATTTGCGGCCTGTTCCGCCCGGCGAAATAAGAATTTTCAGGGCCTAAACCCGATCTTCAAGACACACCAGCTCAGGGGGTTGATGGAAGTCAACCGAGTTCTGGTGTTCGACACTGGAACAAGGATGGGGACGTCCCTCAGACGTGCCGGGCCAATGACCCGGCATGGGGTTCCCGCCAAACCGCCAGTCGCCAACACGGCTGGCGGTTCTTTTTTTGGAAGGCTTCAATTCAGCAGCGTTGCACTGCTGCGCCTGCCAAAACAAGCATTAAAGGTCAGGAGAGAGCTTTTCCAGATGCAGTCCGGCAGCGGTGGATGCTGCAAAACCTTTCCAGTAAGTTGTACCGGTACCATCAATTGAGTTGGGTACCAGGTCCAAGTAGGAATCCATGGCGGTGTCGGACTTCATGTATTTATTCAAAAATGCTGTTGCAAAGTGCTGCGCGATATTGTTCATGCGTACGTTATCCCACACCGGGTCGGTGTAGTGTTCGGCGCATGCCCAGGCGCCGCCGCCACACATCAAAGTGCGAGTCTCTTTCGGAGCAGGAATCGGCGCTCCTGCGTTGTGGTTGGCGTTGTCATAGGTCAAGAGATAACGCGTTGTGTTAACGCTGCCTTGGAAGATATTCCGAACGCCTGGGGAGTAGCCCGAAGTACTGTCGACGCTACCTGCAACATACAGAACCGGGGTTGTGATGCCAGCGAGGCCTGCCGCGTCCCAAACGTTGTAGTTATACCCCCAAGGTGCAAAAGCGACCACCGCTTTGATTCGGCTGTCCAATGACGCTTCGTAGGTTACATTTCCCTTTTGCCTTATTGCCAAGGCTCCGTTTGGAACGCCACCATACGCAACGGGAAGTGCGACTGCAGCAGCACTAACGCCAGCACCCACGGTATTGATCGCGCCATACGCACCCATCGAGTAACCAATAAGTGCCGTGTTGTTGGCATTGACCAAGCCTTGAAGAGTTTTGTCCGGGTCACTGGTGTTGAGCTTGGCCATTTCCTTCAAAACGAAGAGCTGGTCCAATGAACGATTTACCAGGGTGCTGCCAAACGCGAGCTGGCTCTCATAGGTGCTGTCAGTGTGGTCGATGGACACCACGACATAACCTTTGCTGGACAGGTTTTCACCCAAATGGCTCAGCAAAAAGCGGTTCCCTGGGTAACCGTGGGACATGATGATCAAGGGATAGGGGCCGCCAGTGGCATCAGCGCCAGCATTGCGAACCGCCTTGCCATAAAGGGAGACTGTGGTCTTGCCATCGCGGGTCATCGCGCGGTATTCACCTGATGCGGTTTGCCCAGCGGTCAATGTAGCGGGGTACCAGACCTCCACGGTCAGGGGGCGGGTGTAAGTGGGCGTTGTCTCGCCGTCTTTCGCTTTGGCGATATCGAGCTGACCAGGATTGGTGAAGCTCAAGGTCTTGACACCTACTTTGTAGGAACCCAGCGCAGCAAGCGCTGGGGCATCCGAACGGATAGCGTCAACGCGGTTTTCGTCGGCCAGCACTGTTGTGTAACGGTCTGCGCCACCGCAAGCTGTCAAAAGTGATGCAGCAACAAGTGCCGCCGCCTTCAGGAACTGTTTCATATATGAAGCACCTTAAAAAGTTTGCCTAACAATTCGCATGTGCCAGCTCGACACAGGCCCCGGCGTTGGCCGCACCAACGTCATCCTTGCCAATTTTTTTCCAATCCACAACGGATTAAAAATAATGATTTAGCAAGAAATCAATCTATCACTTAGCGCATAAATGAGCAGGCAGGGGAAACCCTCGCATCAAGTGCGGGAAGACAATTCAAAAAAATGGCACCATGCTTTGTTGCTATGCAACCATTCGGATTGCCCGTGGATGCATGGCATTCACGCCAAACTGCCAGCACGCAAAAGGGCTGGGAGTTCTTTTATTTGGCCCGCTAAACCCCACCCTTTTTTGCCTTCGCCCGCGGGTGCGCCGCGTCATAGGCTTTGGCGAGGTGCTGAAAGTCCAGCCGTGTGTAGACCTGGGTGGTGCTGATGTTGGCGTGGCCCAGCAGCTCTTGCACGCCGCGCAGGTCGCTGCTGGACTGCAGCACATGGCTGGCAAAGGAATGGCGCAGCATGTGCGGGTGCACCGGTGTGGCCATGCCGGCTTGCAGGCTGCGGCGCTGCAGGCGTTGCCAGACCGACTGCGCCGTCAGCCGCGTGCCATGGCGGCCCTGGAACAGCGCGGCTGAAGCATTGGCTTGTGCTGCCTGTGCCGCAGTTTGCGGCGCTGCAGCAGGCGGTGTGGTTTGAAGCGCCCCAACAAGCGATGAACCTCGCTGGGCAGCGACCAAGGGCGCACCAGGCCCGCGCAGCGCCAGCCAACGCTCCAGCGCGCGCAAGGCGGTGGCGCCCACCGGCACGCTTCGGCGTTTGGAGCCTTTGCCCAGCACATGGGCCTCACCCGCTTGCATATCGATCCAGCCCTTGGCCTGCGGGCTGGCCACCACGTCCAGGCCCACGAGTTCGCCCACGCGCAGGCCGCTGCCATAAAGCAGCTCCACCATGGCGCTATCGCGCGCCTCTAGCCAGGCGTCGTCGTCGCTCTGAAAATCGGCAAACTGCACCGCGTCGTCCACGCCCAAGGCTTTGGGCAGGGGCTTGGGTGCTTTGGGCGAACGCACGTCTTGCACCGGGTTGCTGGCCACCCGGCCCTGGCGGCCCAGCCAGGTGTAGAAGCCGCGCCAGCCGCTGAGGATGAGCGCAATGCCGCGCCCGCTGCGCCCGCCGCTGTGCATGGAAGCGACCCAGCGGCGGATGTGGTGATTTTTGACCTCTAGCAGCGCTACGCCCTGGCCTGCGGGGCTTTTGAAGGCACTGGCCAAAGCCTGCAACTTGGCCAGGTCCAGCGCATAAAGCTCTACCGTGCGCCCGGCCAGGCGCTTTTCTACCCGCACATGCTCCAGATAGCCCTCAATCAGCGCGCTATCGCTTTGGGTTTGCACGGGCCGTGGTGATGAAAAACTAGCGCAGGCGGCTCAAGGCGGCGCTGGCCACCTCGCCAATGCGGGCCAAAAAGTCGGTGCCCATGCCGCTGTGAAAGCGCTGCGCGTCCATGGACGCCAGCACTAGCATGCCAAAGGCCGGGGCGGTGCTACCGGCCTCGCCACTGCGCAGCGGAATCAGCGCCACCGAGCTGGCCGCTTCGGGCTTGCCCAGCCAGGCGGCCACTTCAAAGCCGGTGTTCAGGCCACAAAAGGGCTCAACCAAGGACGAAGCAAACAGTTTTGCCTCGTCGGTTACGCCTTGGACAAAGTCGGCGTCGGCGTATTCGCTGGCCAAGCCCCACAAGCGCACGCTGACCTGGGGCACGGCAAACTGGTCTTTGATGTCTTGCGCAATCAAGCCCGGCAGCGTTTGCGCCTGGGGCACCAGCAACAGCCCACGCGCCCAGCGCAAGATCTTGTCGGACAAGAGCACGTTGTCGTTGCCATGGCGGATCATTTCCATGATGCGCACTTCGAGCAGTTTGATTTTTTCGCGCAGCATTTCCGCCTGGCGCTCTTGCAGGCTCACCGCCCGGTTGCTGTGCGGGCTGGTGAGTTGCACGGCCGCCAGCAGCTCGGAGTGGCGCAAAAAGAAATCTGGCGTATTGGCCAGGTAGTTGGCAATATCGTCTTCGGTGATCGGGTTGTTCAGGGATTGGTCAGTGAGCTGGCTCATGGTGGTTCCGGTCAAGAAATAAAAAGTTACAGGGTGGCGGGAAGATCAATCTCCCCCCGAAAAACAGCCACGGCGGGCCCGGTCATCAATACCGGCGCATTGCCGCCCGCCCAGGCGATGCTGAGCACGCCGCCGCGCGTGTGCACGTCCACGCGGGCGTCGAGCAGGCCCCAGCGGATGCCGGCCACCACGGCCGCGCACGCGCCCGTGCCACAGGCCAAGGTTTCGCCCACGCCGCGCTCGTAGACGCGCATGCGAATCTGGCTGCGGTTCACGACTTGCATAAAACCAGCGTTCACGTGGCGCGCAAAACGCGCATGTTGCTGCACCAGCGGGCCTTGCGCCTCGACTGGCGTGGTATCGACGTCAAGCACGCGCTGCACCGCATGCGGGTTGCCCATGGACACCGGCGCGATCCACACGGTGGTACCCTTGTCGTCCAAGATGAGCGGCCAGCTTTGCCAGTCGCCGTCCGCTTGGGGCGTCAGACCTTGGGTTTCAAAAGGCAGTTGTGCGGGCTCAAACACCGGCGCGCCCATGTCCACCGTCACACGGCCATCGGGCGTGAGTTCGGGCTCAATCACGCCCTTCATGGTTTTGACGCGCAGGCGGTCTTTGCTGCTTAAGCCCTGGTCGCGCACAAAGCGGGCAAAGCAGCGCGCGCCGTTGCCGCACTGCTCCACCTCGGCGCCGTCGGCGTTGTGGATGATGTATTCAAAGTCAATGCCGGGTGCGGGCGAGGGGCGCACGGTGAGTATCTGGTCGGCGCCCACGCCAAAGTGGCGGTCGCCCAAAAACCGGTAATGCGCCGGCGTTAGACCCAGCGGGCCACGGGTTTCGTCCAGCACCACAAAGTCATTGCCAGCGCCTTGCATTTTGGTAAACGGGATTCGCATAAGCGCCAATTATCGACCGGCGCAGCACCCACCGGCTGCACAACATCGCCGGGCTCGCTTTTGGCTGCAAAATGCCCGCATGCCACGACACTCCCAAATCCTCGATTCCGCCGCCGGGCCCCTGCCCGCGCCCGCCGACTGGCAAAGCCACCAACCCGTGGCCTTGCTGCGCAATGTGCTGCGCCTGACCGCACCCAACCCCGGCTTCATGACCGGCCCCGGCACCAACAGCTATCTGGTGGGCGACGCGCACACCGGCTTTATCGCCATTGACCCCGGCCCCGCCGACACCGACCACGTAGCCCGCCTCTGGGCCGCCGCCACTTACCCGGACGGCAGCGGCGGCAATCTGGAGCTGATCGTCTGCACCCATTCGCACGCCGACCATTCGCCCGGTGCTGCGCCCTTGCAAGCCCTTTGCGCGCTGGCAGGCACATCGGTACCAATTCTGGGCCTGGCGTCCGCCCCCACAGCGCGCGCCAACAGCCACTTTGTGCCCGACGCCAGCCTGGCGCACGGTCAGCGACTGGTTTTGTCGCGCACAAGCGGCCAGGATAGCCACACGCTGCAAGCCATCCACACCCCCGGCCACGCGGCCAACCATGTGTGCTTGCTCTTGGAAGAAGACGGCATGCTCTTCTCAGGCGACCACATTCTGAACGGCAGCACCACGGTGATTGACCCGCCCGACGGCCATATGGGCGACTACCTGGATTCGCTGGACCTGCTGCACCAGACCTGCAGCGCGCACGACGCGCACTTCATCCTGCCCGCCCACGGCCACCCGCTGCCCGACGCGCTGGGCGCGATTGCGCACCTCAAGGCGCACCGCCTAGGCCGCGAGGCCAAGATTGCCGCCGTCATGCTGGCCAACCCCGATGGCACGCCCGACCAGTGGCTGCC
>CAMDHS010000073.1 GCA_945898115.1 Comamonas sp. lk | reverse complement strand
CTTGAAAAAGCCAAAACCGCCATTGCGCGCAAAGACTGGGCTGCAGCCCAGACCGTGCTTGCGCCCTACACGGTCGCAAATCCCGGCAGTGCCGACGGCTTTAACCTGCTGGGTTACAGCCTGCGCAACCTTAAGAAGTTCGACGAGTCCCTCGTGGCCTACAAACAGGCACTCACCCTGGACCCCAAACACAAAGGCGCGCACGAGTACATAGGCATTGCCTACGTCCAGATGGGTCAGCTCGACAAAGCCAAAGAACACCTGGCCAGCCTGGACAAGATTTGCACTTTTTCGTGCGAGGAATACCGGGACTTGAAGAAGGCGATTGCAGAGGCCAAGTGAACACCCAGCAGCCACGTTGTTGCAGGGGCTTCTGTAAATCACCTGCACCCTTGGCCTGAAGTGCCTTTGCCAAACAGTGCGGCAGTGCCGTCGTACCCATACCCCGTTTAACCTGGATCCAAGCCCATGCTATCTCTGCGCCCCAGCTGCGAATGCTGCGACAAGGACCTCCCGCCCGAGTCCGTAACCGCCATGATTTGTTCTTTTGAATGCACGTTCTGCGCCGACTGTGCCAGCCAGAAACTTGGGGGACATTGTCCCAATTGCGGCGGTGAATTGCTTCGCCGCCCACGCAGGCCCGAAGCTAAATTGCCGGCTTACCCGGCGTCCACCGAGCGTGTGTTCAAGCCTCAGGGCTGCGTGGCCATTCAGTAGTGGTAGCGCAGTTGCGCAATCAGCAAGGCGCCGTCGTCTGGCCCATAAACCATGCGGTGTTCATCGGTAATGCGGCGTGACCAGAACCCGGCGAGCGCGTGCTTGAGCGGTTCGGGCTTGCCGATTCCTTCAAAGGGTGAGCGTGTGGTATCCACAATTAGTTTGTTGATGCGCTCTACTACGCGACGGTCTTGCTTTTGCCAGTAAAGGTAGTCCTCCCATGCCTCGTCGGCAAAGACGAGCTTCATGGAACCAGCTCACGCGCCACGCCTTTTCCGGCGGCCAATTGGCTCGTCGCCGAGAGCAGTCGCTTGGCATTGGCAGGGTTGCGCAAAAGGTAGGCGGTTTCTTCCAGTGCCTGAAAGTCCTCCAAAGACAGCATCACCACCGATTGTTCGCCGTTGCGGGTGATGATCAAGGCTTCATGGTCATTGCAGACGCGGTCCATGGTCGAAGCCAGATTGGCCCGCGCGGTGGAATAGGTGATGGCATCCATGAAGTTCTTTCGAAGTTGTACGTATTATTGTACAAACCGGACCCCGAGTCTTCCTCAACGCATTCGGTCTGGCGCTCGTGCAAGCCCAAACGCTGTTCCAATGTCAAAGCCCATCACCCCGGCTCAGGAGAAACACCATGTGGAATGAACGCTACAGCGCCAAAGAATACGCCTACGGCACCGAGCCCAACACCTTTTTAGCCGCCAACTTTGCGCACTTGCCCAAGGGTCGGGTTCTGAGTCTGGCCGAAGGCGAAGGGCGCAACGCGGTGTTTCTGGCCCAGCAGGGCTACGCAGTCAGCGCCGTCGATGGATCGCAAGTGGGCCTGGACAAAGCCCAAGTCCTGGCCGACGCCAAGGGAGTGGCGGTTGAGCTGGTGTGCGCCGACCTGGCCAACTATGAATTGGGCGTGAATGCCTGGGACGCCATCGTCTCCATCTTCTGCCCCTTGCCACCCGCCATCCGCCAGGCGCTCTACCGCAAGGTCTTTGCCGCGCTCAAGCCGGGCGGCGTGTTTCTGCTAGAAGCCTACACGCCCGAGCAAATCAAGCATGGCACGGGCGGCGGCAAATCGGTGGAGCTGATGCAAACCGAAGCCTCGCTGCGCGCCGAGCTGCCCGGTTTGGACTTTGTGCACCTGCTGGAACTGGAACGCGAGGTGGTGGAAGGCACGTTTCACACCGGGCTGGGAGCGGTGGTGCAGGCGATTGGGGTGAAGCGGGCCTAGGCCGCCCCAACTATCACGCCCTTGGCCGCCTGTACACAAACTCCCAGTCATCGACCCACTCGCCGCGCAATGTGTCGTTGTCTTTGAGCAACTGGTGGTACGCAAAGCCCAATTTTTCGAGCAAATTTTTCGACGCCACATTGCCAACGGTCACGGTGGCAAATAGGGTGTGGATGCCGTAGCTCAGTAGGTGCTGCATCACCGCGCTGCAAGCCTCAAAGGCATAGCCTTGGCGCCAATAGGGTACGAAAATGTAGTAGCCTAAATTGGGCGTCACGCCGGTGGTGGTGGCGTCGGCGTCCAACATACCGATCACCCGGCCGGTGGCTTTGCACCGGAGTTGCCAGCACAGCCAAGCCTCACTGCCATCGGGGGACACTGGCGTTTCGAGGCGACGCCAGTCGGCACGCAAAGATTCCACGCTAGCCGGGTGCTTGAGGCTTATCCATTGGTACAAGGCAGGATCGTTGTAAAGAGCAAAGCTGAGCTCGGCAAATTCACCACAGATGGGCTGAATCTCCAGGCGCTCGGTTTGGAGTGCTTGGCGCATGCGCCAGGCCAAAGTCGTGGTTGCGACGCGCAATGCGTCCAGGTTGGCTGGCGCACTCACAGCTTTTGTTTGAACTGCAGGATATTGCCCTCCGGGTCGCAGCCATCCAGCACCTTGTGGCCGCGAAAAGTCCAGGCCATCTCCTCAGGCTTGAGCCACCCGCCGGTCGCCACCACCGACAGCCGCAGTGCCTGCAAATCTGGCACCACAAAGCTCGGCTTCATCGCACTGTCCTCGCGCAGTTCCGGGGGTTTTGCAATTTTTATCTCCCGCGCATATTTGGCCGGGATAGCGTGCACCACCACTTCATAGCCATTGCCACGCAGCAGCTGGTGGCTGCGCGCACTTTCCTGCACCTCCAAGCCCAATGTGCGGATGTAAAAAGTACTTAGCTTTTTCACGCTCTTGGCAAAGATGACCAGGCCGGCCTGCCCTTGCTGGGGAGGCGGCTTAGCCATGGCGCGCTGCGCTGCCCTTAAGCGCCGTCACCTCAATCTCAATCTTCATCCGCGCGTCCAGCAGCCCCGCATTAATCATGGTCGCCGCCGGGCGCGACTGCCCTAGGTACTGGCGCAGCACCGGCCAGCAAGGTTCAAAGTCGGCGGTATTGGGCAGGATGTAGTTCACACGCACCACGTCATCCAGGCTGGTGCCAGCTTGGGCCAGGGCGGCGGCGATGTTTTTGAAGCATTGCGCGGCCTGTTCACGCACGTCGTCCGCAATCGCCATGGTGGCGTAGTCAAAGCCGGTGGTGCCCGAAACAAACACCCAGTCGCCCGCCACGACGGCGCGGGAATAGCCGATTTCGGCTTCAAAGCGCGAGCCGGAGCTGATGTGGTGGCGGTTCATGGTGGACTCCAAATCCGGGCGGGGAAGATGGCTAAGCGAGGGGGCGTATTGCGTGATGAGGCATGAGTCTACCGGCCTTGCAAAAAACAAGGGTAGCGGCCTGGCCGCTGTACCTGCATAATTCTAAGTTCCTGTGACAAGGGAGCTAAAAATGGGAAATGTGAAATCGATTGAAAAAGCCGTTCAATCTCTACCGCCAATGGAATTGGCGGAATTTCGGCAGTGGTTTGCCGAGTTTGACAGCAAGGCGTGGGATCACCAGCTCGCGCAAGATGCTGCCGCTGGCAAGCTCGACTTGCTGGCCCAGGAAGCACTTGCCGACTACCGTGAAGGTTCAGCGAGGCCACTTTGAGCCCGAAACACACCGCATCAAAGCGGTTCTGGCAATGTCTTGACGCCTTACCTGCTGAAATTCAAGCCGTCGCTCACCGCAACTTCGCCCAGCTTAAAGCCGATCCAAACCATCCGTCATTGCATTTCAAGACCGTTGCGAATGGACGATTTCATAGCGTTCGCGTCGGTCTCTACTACCGTGCACTGGGTATTCCCGTAGCAGGCGGCGTGCATTGGTTCTGGATCGGTACGCATGGCGAATATGACAAGCTCGTGGGCTAAGAACCCCTAGCCCGCAGGCATGTCAAATTTCAATCATCCGTCTCAGCCCCGACGTTTGCGCACGCTGTCGGCCAGCACACACAAAATCTCAAACATCATGGTCGCGCCTACCAGGGCGGTGTTGCCGCTGGGGTCAAACGGGGGCGAGACTTCGACCACGTCGCCGCCCACCAGGTTCAGGCCTTGCAGGCCGCGCACCAGGTGTTGCGCTTGCAGGGTGGTCATGCCGCCGATCTCGGGCGTGCCGGTGCCGGGGGCGTAGACCGGGTCGAGCGCGTCCACGTCAAAGCTCACATACGTGGCGCCATCACCCACCACGCGGCGGGCCTCGGCAATGGTGCCTTCTACGCCCAGGGCGTTGAACTCGTCGATGTCGATCACGCGGATGCCTTGCTCCTGGCCCCAGGTGTCTTCGGCGTCGCTGTACAGCGCGCCGCGAATGCCGATTTGCACCGTGCGCTTGGGGTCGAGCAGGCCTTCTTCTACCGCGCGCCTGAACGGCGTGCCGTGCGTGTACTTGAAGCCGCCAAAGTAGCCGTCCCAGGTGTCGGTGTGGGCGTCAAAGTGCACCATGCCCAGGGGCCCGGTTTGCTTGACGATGGCGCGCATCACCGGCAGCGACACCAGGTGGTCGCCGCCCACCGACAGGGGCGCAATGCCTGCGCCGCACACACCGTTAAAGAAGGTCTCGATGCGCGCCAGCGAATCCATCAGGTCCACCGGGTTGACCGGGGTGTCGCCCAGATCAGCGCAGTTGCACAGCGAAAACGGCGCGATGCCGCTGGCCCGGTTGACGTTGCGGATCATGGTGGAGATGTCGCGCACCTGGCGCGGGCCGTGGCGGGCACCCGGGCGGTTGGTGGTGCCACCGTCCCAGGGAATACCCACCAGGCCAATTTCCACGTCGGCAAACTCGGGGTCGTGCGCTTGCACATAGGGCAGGCGCATGAGCGTGGGAATGCCCGCAAAGCGCGGCATCACCGAGCCAGTAATGGGTTTGAAAAATCCAGGTGCTGCTGTCACATCCGTCCCCTCCAAGGTACAACTTTCTTCTCGACCCAGCGCATGAGCAGGTCAAACGCAAAGGCCACCGAGCCGATCACGATGATGCCCATCACCACAATGTCGGTCCGCAAGAAATTAGACGCATTAAGCACCATCTGGCCCAGGCCCACATTGGCGGCCACCATTTCAGCGGCCACCAGCGTACTCCAGCCAAAACCAATGGCGATGCGCATGCCTACCAAAATCTCGGGCATGGCCGCAGGCAGCACGACGTGCCAGATCACCTGGCTGTAACTCGCGCCCATGGAATAGGCGGCGTTCATCTGTTCTTGCGAGGCGCTGCGCATCCCTGAGCGCGCGGCCATGGCCAGCGGGGCGAAGCAGCTCAGGTAAATCAGCAAGACCTTGGGAAACTCGTCAATGCCAAACCAGATGATGATCAACGGCAGATAGGCCAGCGGCGGCAGCGGGCGCAGCAGTTCAATGGGCGGATCGAAAATGCCGCGCCAAAAGCGCGACATGCCCATGGCAATCCCCACAGGAATTGCGGTGATGCAGCCCAAGGCAAAGGCGGCAAACACGCGCAGCATGCTGGCCATGAAATGCTCCCACAGCGGCTTGTCGTTGGCTATGCCGGTCAGGTACTCGTAAAACTGCTGGTAGGTGGCCTGTGGCGAGGGCAAAAAGATGGGCTTAATCCAGCCCATATTGGTGACGAGAAACCACAGCCCTGCCATCACGGCGATGGTCACGGTGGTGATGAAGGCACTGGAGCCTTCGCCGGGGATTTTGAAGGCGCTGGTTTTCAGTGCGGGGGTGCTTGGCTTAGACATGGGCTGCCTCGCGTTGGTGAATGATAGATAGCACTTCTTCGCGCATGCGGATGAACTCGGGCTCGGACTTGACTCTGCGCGCATCACCATGTTCCAGGAATTGGCGCGAGAAGGGCACGTCGTCGTAGGTGTGGGTAATGCGACCCGGACTAGGGCTCATCACGATCAGCCGGGTGGCTAAAAACAAGGCCTCTTCCACGGAGTGGGTGATGAAGAAAACCATTTTGTTGGACTTGACCCAGGCGTGCAGCAAAATTTCTTGCACCGTCTCACGGGTAAAGGCATCAAGCGCGCCCATGGGCTCGTCCATGAGCAGCACTTCGGGGTCGCTGGCCAGGGCGCGGGCAATGCCCACGCGCTGCTGCATGCCGCCGGACAATTCATAGACCGCGCGGTCTGCGTATTTTTCCAAGCCCACCAGGGCCAGTTTTTCTTCGCCGATGCGCCGGCGCGCTGCACTGCCCACGCCGCGCATGCGCAGGCCCAGGCAGACGTTGTCAATCACGCTCAGCCAGGGCATGAGCGCGTGCTTTTGGAACACTACGCCGCGGTCTGCGCCCGGGCCTTCCACGTGTTCGCCGTTGAGCAGCACTTCTCCGCTGGACGGAGGCAAGAAGCCGGCGATGCAATTGAGCAGCGTGGTCTTGCCGCAACCGGATGCGCCCAGCGCGACCACAAAGTCGCCGTCCTTCATCTCAAGGTTGACTGGCGCGAGTGCCTGCAGGGTGCCGCCTTTGACGGCGTAATTCACCGTCAGGTCTTTGATTTGCAATGTGGGCATAACAGTCTGGAGAAAAACTTCTATTCAAAAAAAAAGGGCGAACTTTTTTACAAGTTGCCCCTCGGGTGGCATGCAGCCCACGTTTCGGGCAGCGTGCCCCGGACGTGGTCGGCGCCTATTACTTCAATGCATCGCGCAGGTAGCTGCTGTCAACAAAGACGCTGTAGTCAGGCTTGACATCGGTGATGCGGCCGATTTCTTTCCACAGCTTGGCGCTGTTTTCCAGAGTCTTGGCAGCACCGCCGGCAGCACCGCCGCCCAACCAGGCGTTGGAGAGCTGTGCAGCAGTGTCAGGGAACACAAACGCAGCCATGGCATCAGGCACGTCTTTTTCGTCAGCCTTGGTCCACTTCGCAATGGCCTTGACTTGAGGTGATCCGACGGCCCATTTCGAAACATTGGCGCGGTAGTCGGCGTCTGCTTTGCTGATGGCTTTGATAGCAGCAACCACGAAGTCGCGGTTTTGCGCTGCCCATTTCGCATCGACGACCAGGCCGTCAAAGGTGGGGTAGCCTTTTTTGCCGATGTCGCCGGAGGTGGCAATCGCCTTGCCGTTGCGCTTGATCTTGGACAGAACTGGGTCCCAGATGAAGGAGGCGTCGATATCGCCACGCTCCCATGCCGCAGCAATAGCGGGTGGAGGCAGGTTCATGACGTTGACGCTTTTTGCATCGATGCCTTCAAGGCGCAAGCCAACCATCAGGGAATAGTGGGCGGTAGACGCGAAAGGCGTTCCGACTTTCTTGCCCACCAGGTCTTTCCAGCCATTCACGCCGGAACCGTTGCGCGCCACCAACTGGTCCGAAGCGGCAATGTCATCCAAGATGTAGACCAAGCGCAGGTCTTGGCCTTGGCTGGTGGCAGTGGCCAGGGGGCTAGAGCCCACTTCGCCGATTTGCACATCACCAGAGCTCATGGCCTTGATGACTTCACCACCGCCACCGAACATGCGCCAATTGATCTTGTAGCCAGTTGCTTTTTCCAGTTCAGCGTCCATCAGGACGCGAAGTGGAAGCTGCATGTCCTGGTGCGCAAAGGTGACCTCTTTTTTGGCCTGTGCAAAAGCCGAGGAAACACCCACAGCAACCAGCAAGCCCAACAGGGTCTTGGCCAGTACGGGAAGCAAAGTCTTTTTCATACAGATACCTTTCAATAAATAAATGTGCAGATGCGCCAGGCACATGCTAATGCCCGTCTCATAACCCAACAGCATGAGCACATGAGTTTGTACGGCCCAGCGCCCAGCGACTAGAGCCAGATGAATGCCTTTATAGTGCCAGAGTCGAGCCAGATTTGCACCGTTCTAGTGCCAGTTTTTGATCCAAAAAAGTGCGTTTTTCATTGGGGGCGTGCTCCTTGCGCCCGATGCGCAGCGCATCAAGGTTGGGCTGTCGCTTGGTCCAGGCTTAGGGGTTTATCCCTAGCCCTGGCAACAGCTATTTTGGCGACGCAAGACGCTGCGCCGGGGCGTTTGCGTAAAAAGAGCAAGTACCTGAGCGACCAGGCCGCACTTGCGCGCCCTTCTTCCTTTTCTTTATCCATCCAAGCGCCTAGGGACTGCAATGTAGCCAGAGAGCCGTGAAACATGCTGTCAAATTTAATTGACATAACAAATTTGATTATCAATGGCCTAAAATTTGCGGTTCAACCGATCGCGCCATGGAACTCAGAACTTTGCACATGAGGCGCACACCAATGCAACCTGGGAGAGG
Organism: Comamonas sp. lk; assembly: GCA_945898115.1. GTDB lineage: Bacteria > Pseudomonadota > Gammaproteobacteria > Burkholderiales > Burkholderiaceae_C > Allorhodoferax. The sequence goes on along the minus strand of CAMDHS010000073.1, from coordinate 3,124 downwards.
GATATGAAAGACCACGCGCTTGAGGGGTCCGCGCCTTTGCCGTCGAACGATGCGCCGCCCCAAGTGCGGCTCACCCCAGAGCAGCGGGCGCTGGTGATGCGTGCGGACCTGCTTCAAGGAGTGGCGCCCGACGCGGTACACCGCTGGTTGACCGATGCCCCGGTGCGCTGGATCCCGCGCGGCGACATCCTGATTCAGATGGGCGTGGCCCATAACACCTTGTTTATCCTGCTGTCCGGCGAGCTGTCGGTTTGGCTGGAATCACCGAACGCCGCATTCACTGCAGACGCCCAGCGGGCTGCAGCTGCCGGTGCCCGCAAACAAATTGCCCGCATCGGCCCTGGAGAAACTGCGGGTGAGCAGTCGCTTATTTCGCTGGTAGACGGGCAGCTGCCCATTGCCTGGGCGATTGCCAATGAGGATTGCTATGTGCTGGCCGTACCGTCGGCCATGTTTTGGCAATCCATGCAAGCCGAACCCAAGATAGCACTCAATCTGTTACGCGTGCTTTCAGCCCGCGTGCGCAAGGCCAATGCTGGTTTCAGCGAAGCCTTGGCCCAGCAGCAGCGCCTGGTGCAGGACGCCGAGACGGACGCGCTGACCGGGCTCTACAACAGGCGCTGGATGGACAGGTATTACCCGCGCGCCTTATTGTGCAAGCACTCGACCCAAAGGCCGGCCTCCATTTTGATGATCGACCTGGACCACTTTAAACGCGTAAACGACGAGCACGGCCACGCCGTGGGCGACCAGGTTTTGTTCCAGGCGGCGCGGCGCATCGAGTTTGCTCTGCGGCCCGGTGACCTGTGCGCACGCTATGGCGGTGAGGAATTTTGTGTCTTGCTGCCGGCCGTCGATCTGCGGCTGGCCACGGGCATCGCCCAGCGCATTTGCGCGTCCGTGGCACGCCAGCCCTTCGCCCTGAGTTCCGGGGAGACCTTGCCCGTTAGCGTGTCCATTGGGGTGGCTTGCTGGGACCAGCAGGAGCCTCTGGACGCGCTGCTGCAAGCCGCTGATCGTGCGCTGTACCAAGCCAAACGCCAGGGCCGCAACCAAGTCATTGCGTCCCCGCGCCCCGTGCTTATCTAAGCCAGGGGCGTAGCCCCCGCAGACTCAGGCTGCCAAGCGGTTTTCCAGCTGCAGCTTGGTGGCTGCCAACTCTGCTGGCAAGTGGTAGGCCAGTTGCGTGAACAGCTCGGTGTGCAGCGCGATCTCGGTCTTCCAGTCTGCCTTGTCGAGGCTGGTCACGGTCTCAAACTGGGCCGGCGTGAAGTCCAGGCCGTCCCAGGTGATTTCGCCATAGGTGGGGCTGACACCAAACCCTGTCTCAGTGCCCTTGGCCGTGCCTTCCAGGCGGTCAATCATCCACTTGAGCACGCGCATGTTTTCACCATAGCCGGGCCAGACAAACTTGCCGTCGGCGCCCTTGCGGAACCAGTTGACGCAGTAAATGGACGGCAACTTGGCGCCCGCAGCGCTCAGTTTGCTGCCCATATTGAGCCAGTGTTGAAAGTAGTCGCTCACGTTGTAGCCGGTAAACGGCAACATGGCAAACGGGTCGCGCCGCACCACGCCTTGCTGGCCCACGGCTGCAGCAGTCGTCTCAGAGCCCATGGTCGCGGCCATGTAGACGCCTTCAACCCAGTTGCGCGCCTCGGTCACCAGCGGCACGGTGGTCGAGCGGCGGCCACCAAAGATAAAGGCGTCAATCGGCACGCCTGCGGCGTCGTCCCAGGCGGGGTCGAGCGCCGGGTTGTTGCCTGCAGCCACGGTAAAGCGGGAGTTGGGGTGGGCCGCCTTGGCGCCTGTTTCGCGGGCGATTTGCGGCGTCCAGTCCTGGCCTTGCCAGTCGATCAAATGGTCGGGCGTGGTGCCAGTGTCTTTTTCCATGCCTTCCCACCAGACGTCGCCGTCATCGGTGAGCGCGACGTTGGTGAAGATCACGTCGTGGCCCAGGCTGGCCATGCAATTGGGGTTGGTGTGGTAGTTGGTGCCGGGGGCCACGCCAAAGTAGCCAGCCTCGGGGTTGATGGCGTAGAGCTTGCCATCCGAATGCGGCTTGACCCAGGCAATGTCGTCGCCAATGGTGGTGACTTTCCAGCCAGCAAAGCCCTCGGGCGGCACCAGCATCGAGAAATTGGTCTTGCCGCAAGCGCTGGGGAAGGCGGCTGCCACGTGGTACTTTTTGCCTGCGGGATTGGTCACGCCCAAAATCAGCATGTGTTCGGCTAACCAGCCCGGGCTACCGGAGGGCCCCTGCGCGGCTGCACGGCCCATGGTCGACGCAATGCGCAGCGCAAAACACTTTTTGCCCAGCAAGGCGTTGCCACCGTAGCCCGAGCCATAGGACCAAATCTCGCGCGTCTCTGGGAAATGCACGATGTATTTGGTCTTGTTGCACGGCCATTTCACGTCGGCCTGGCCAGCGGCCAGCGGTGCGCCCACGGTGTGCATGCAAGGCACAAACCCACCGTCCACGCCCAGCACGTCGTACACCGCGCGGCCCATGCGCGTCATGATGCGCTGGTTAACCGCCACGTAAGCGCTGTCGCTGATCTCGATGCCGATGTGCGCAATGTGCGAACCCAGCGGGCCCATGGAAAAAGGTACCACGTACATGGTGCGGCCGGCCATGCAGCCGTCGAACAGTGGCCCCAGGGTGGTGCGCATCTCGGCGGGTTCCATCCAGTTGTTGGTCGGGCCGGCGTCTTCTTTGCGCGTGCTGCAAATATAGGTGCGGTCTTCCACGCGGGCCACGTCGCTGGGGTCTGAGCAGGCCAAAAAGCTGTTGGGGCGCTTGGTGGGGTTGAGCTTGGTAAAGGTGCCGGCGTCCACCAATTGCTGGCACAGCGCCTGGTATTCCTCTTGCGAGCCGTCGCACCAGTGAATGGACGCGGGCTTGCACAGTGCGGCCATGTCGGCCACCCAGGCAATCAGGCGCGGGTGTTTGACGAAGTTGGGTGTTTTGAGGTCCAGGCCTTGCATCACGGGTGAGTTCATCGAAAAGCTCCTAAGTTTAAAAATCGTCTTTTCAAAAACCAACCGGGTCTGGGCTTTGAGAAAACCGCTGTGGTGAAGCGCGCAAATGGCGCGCAACGACCAGCGACCGCTCCCAAAATTGGCA
>CAMDHS010000072.1 GCA_945898115.1 Comamonas sp. lk | reverse complement strand
CCATGGCTCTTGCCCAAGGTGTGGCCCAGCCGAAACGCCGGATCTGCAGGGTTGGTGGGCACATTGACGGTCATCGACTGGTAAACGGACGCCAGCAGTTTGGTTTTGGGGTGCTGCTTGTACCCCGTGGGGTCAGCCTGGGCCAGGCGCGCCACGTCTAGCGTTAGCGCCTGCAGTCGAAGCGAAAACGGTTTGAACTGAAACAGGTTCCATCCGTTTTTTTGCATCAATCAGGCTCCACACCTTCCACCAAGGCGGCGATGTGGGCCATCTGGGCCTCCGTTACTGGCTCAATCAGCTCAGGGTGCGCGGCCATCTGGCCCTCCAGAAAACCCAAGAACGCCAGCATAACGGGGTTGGCCTCTTCGTCCTGCAGCTCCGGCTGTTGCTCGCCCGTGGGCACCACCGACACCAGCATCTGCCCTGGCGCCAGCACGGTGCCGCGCACCTCGCCAAAAAACTCAGGGTTGGCCTTGAATAGCGCTGCATCAAACCGAAAACCCTTGGAGTTGCCAATGGAGGTGCTCTTGCCGCTAAACGTTTGGTGGTTCATCATTGACTCCGTAAGTACAAATGAGATCACATTATAGGGCTCGGTGGCCAGCGGGCCGACGGGCGCACGACTTGCCTTGGATTACAAAAGGTAGGGGCACCTTGGTTTGCCAGGGCCAAAGAACGCCTTAGCCAACTGGACATTCAAGCCGCATCAGCAGGAACGCCTTGGCCTCGGTGGAGCAGTTGGAGGCGGGTTTGCACATCCTCAAAACGCTGATCGATAACCCGCCGTCGATGGCGATGGATCCTTAGCGCCCCACCCAGCCTCCGCATACCGGAAACACCTGGCCGACAAAGCAATTGGCCGCTTCGCTCGCCAGATAGGCGGCAAATTCGGCGTCTTCGCGGGCGCCGACCAAACGCCCGAGCGGCACCTCGCGCTGCAAGCGTTCCTGGAAGCGCGGATTGGCCTGTACCTCGGGCGGGAAGTAGGTCGGGTTGTCCACAAAATTTTGTGCGATGGCGTTGACCTGCACATTGTGGGGTGCCATCTCCACGCCCAAGGCTTGTACATAGGCCAGTTGGGCGCCCCGCGCTGCGCTATAGGTCGAAGCGCGTTTCATGCCGCGCAAGGCAGAGGCGCTTCCCATCAACAAAATTTTGCCTTGGCGCCGCGCAATCATGGCCGGCAGTGCCGCCCGGCACAAACGCGGCAGTGGATGCACGAGCGCGGCAAAGGTGTCTTCCCATTCGTGCTCAGTCACGGCCGTGGCCACCGTGGTGGGCGCGGCAATGGCCAGGTTGACCACCACAATATCCAAGTGGCCTGCGGCACCGACGATGGCCGCAGGCGCGTCGGCATCGCGCAGCAAGTCGGTGTTGGCAAGTACGGTGGCACCGTGTTCGGCGAACACCCGGCACAGCTCAGGGCCCATAAACTGGTCCGCGTGGGTGATCAGGACCCGCTTGCCAGCGAGGTTTTGGTGGGACATCTGTTTTCCTTTGGTGGGCGATGGGTGGGCGGCGCTTTAACAGCATTCATGCGTTGCAGCAGTGAATGCAAAGTGCAGGGACATTGTGGGCCCAAGCGCAGCGGCCCCGCGCACACTGTGAACCGTCGTGCCGAACCCTGCGCCCTGTCGACATCGGTGATTTCCCGCATTGCGAGCAGGGGTATTCGCGCCTAAGCTGAATTCGATGAACGCCAACCCCGAACAACCTTTGGACGCCGCACCTGCGCCGTACGAGCCGCCGCCGCCCTACACGTTGGGCAACGAGATTGCCGTGCTGCAGTGGCACGACCCCTTGGTCTGGCTGGCGCGTGGGTGGCAGGATGTGCGCCAGGCCAAGGGCATCGCGCTTTTTTATGGCCTGTGTTTTTGGGCCATGGCGGTGCTGCTGGGTGCGGTGTTTCGCAGTTCGCCGGAATATGTCATCTCTATGGCCTCGGGCTGCCTTTTGGTCGGGCCGTTTTTGGCCATGGGTTTGTACGATGTGAGCCGCTGCCACGAAGCCGCTCGCACCCCGCAACTGGGCCATTCGCTGACCTGCTGGCGCACCAACCTGCGCAGCATGGGCTTGCTGGTGTTGGTGCTGATCGTGCTGGAGTTGCTGTGGGGGCGCGCGTCTTTGGTGGTGTTTGCAGTGTTCTTTAACACTGGCATGCCGTCCACCACGGGCGTGATTGAGGCGGTGTTCAATATCGACAACTGGGAGTTTTTGGTGGTCTACCTGATCGTAGGCAGCGGCTTTGCCGGCCTGGTGTTTGCTACGGCCGCAGTGTCCATCCCCATGATTTTGGACCGCGACACCGACGCCATCTCGGCGGCCATCACCAGCTTGCAGGTGGTGTTTACCAACCTGGGCGTCATGATTTTGTGGGGCGCGTTGTTGACGGCGCTGGTGCTCGTAGCGCTCTTGCCCTGGGGCGCGGGCCTGCTGCTGGTGGGCCCCTGGCTGGGCCACGCCACCTGGCACGCTTACCGGGGCAGCGTGCGCTGGCCTGAAGGGGCTAATCCTTCGCTGGAAACAGGGCCAGCGCCAGCTGCGCGGGCGAATACACCGTAACGCCGTCCCAGCTTTGGCCATAGGCGGGCCCAAAGTGCGTGCGGTCTCCAGTAACCAAGGCGCTGCAGCGCAGGGCGATGGCAGCGAGCAGGACAGGGCGGTCTTTTTCGGGCAGCCATGGCAGCGTGGTTGAAGCATTCGACAGGTGCTGCACCGGGCTTACTTCCATCTGTGCCAGCAGTGCCTGCAAAAACTCCAGTGCGTCGGCCTGGGCTTTGCTGGCTAGGTTGCGGCGCGCTTCTTCTGCAACATAAGCGTCGGCAACCAGGCTGTGGCCACCCGCTTGCAGAGCCTGCACCAATTGGCGAACCGCACCAGCGGAGCGGGCAGCAGAAAACAGGTTGTTGGCGTCCAGAAAAATGCGCATGCCAAGTTGCCGTGCAAATGGGCCTCAGCGTGGGAGTTGCAGCCCAGGCAGCACAGTGGCGAGTTCGGCCTCGGCCTGGTCAAATTCCGCAAGGCGTTGATCGGTGTACATCTCCAGCGGCAAAGTAATGGCCGGGCGCAGCAAAAGCCCTTGTGGCGTGGTTTCGGCGATCAAGGGGTCGTCGGCCTTGAACCCCATGGCTTGGCGCAATTTGGCGGGCAGCGTGACCACGCCGCGGCTGTTCATAGTGAGTATGGCTTGCATTAATGCAGTTTATCTGTATTACTGTAATTCAGCAATGGTGAATAAGCTGTGTGGTTTCGCTTGAGCTTGTGCAAGCCTGCCCCGTGTACCCTCAGCCCCCATGCTCGATACCTTTCCAGACACCTTTCCCGCCGCCTCGCCCCCGCCCCACGCCGTATCCCGCCTGCGGGCCGCCCGCCTGGCGCGCAGTTCCAAGCCCTTTTTGGCGCGCGGCGGCATCAAGGGCGAGCGTTGCCCTGGCTGTCGGCTGGTGCCCAGCCACTGCATGTGTGCGCTGCGCCCGTCGGTGCCCACGCGTGCGGGCATCTGCCTGCTGATGGCCGATATTGAGCCGCTCAAACCCAGCAACACCGGCTGGCTGATTGCCGATGTGGTGGCCGACACCTTTGCCTTTGGCTGGGCGCGCACCGAGACTGACGCCGCGCTCTTGGCCCTGCTGGCCGATCCGCAGTGGCAGCCCTATGTGGTGTTTCCAGGCGAATTTGTGCCGCCCGAGCGCGTGGTGCACGCGGTGGCGCAGCAGGCGAATAGCCAGTGCGGCAAACGACCGCTGTTCATCCTGCTGGACGCCACCTGGGCCGAGGCGCGCAAGATGTTCCGCAAAAGCCCCTACCTGGACGCCCTGCCGGTGCTGAGCCTGGAGCCGGCGCAGATTTCACGCTACCAGCTGCGCCGCTCGCGCCGGGACGACCACTTTTGCACCAGCGAGGTCGCCGCCTTGTGCCTGGAGCTCTCCGGGGAAGCCCATGCCGCGCAAACGCTGGAGGCCTATCTGGACGTTTACACCCACCACTATTTGCAGGCCAAACAGCAGTTGCCGTTTGACGCCAACGGTGCGGCGCATGTAAGGCTGCGGGATTTGAATTTGCCCGCGCCTACTTAACTGCGCAGGCGTTAAGCCGCGACCTCGGCAATCATCTCAATCTCCACACACGCGCCCATGGGGATTTGCGCCACGCCAAAGGCGCTGCGGGCGTGGGCGCCCTTGGCACCAAAGATCTCGCCCATCAATTCGCTCGCGCCATTGGTCACCAGGTGCTGCTCGGTGAAGCTGCCGGTGGAATTGACCAGGGACATGAGTTTGACGATGCGCGTGACACGGTTGAGGTCGCCCACGGCGGCGTGCAGCGTGCCAAGCAGGTCAATGGCGATGGCACGGGCGGCGAGCTTGCCTTCGGCGGTTTCCATGTTGTTGCCCAACTGGCCGGCCCAGACTTGGCCGTCTTTTTTGGCAATGTGGCCGCTCAGGAAAACCAGGTTTCCGGTTTGCACAAACGGCACATAAGCCGCAGCGGGCGTGGCCACCGGGGGCAGGGTGATGTTCAGGGCGGCGAGGGTGTCGTAAATGTTCATGGCAATGGGGTCCGGGCAAAAAGGGGTGGAAAGCGGTTCGTGTAAACCAGCGCTGCACCGGGTGCAGCGCGCCCCGCATTGTCACCCAGGCCCAGGGTCTTGGGGCAGGGTGCTGCAGTGCATGAATTGCCTTTGGGCTGGCTGCGTGTGGGCAAACCCGCTCGATAAGATCGGCCCATGACGCTTGCCAATTCTATTGTTAATTTCCGCGCACCTGCGTTGGGGTGGCTCGCCTTGGCGGCGCTTAGCGGGGTAGCAGCGCAATTGCAGCAGGGCGATTTGTGGGGCTGGACGGACTACGGTGCGCTGCTGGCCGCGTGTTTGGCCGTTGCGTTGGCCCATGCCTGGCGGGCCCACGTGCAGGGCCGGGGTGGCCCGCATGGGTTTGTGCAAGGCGCGCAAACGGGGCAGCGGCGCTTATTTGGCATGGCGCTGGCGCAAGGCATGGGGGCCATCCTGCGCAGCGCGGCCTTGCTATTGGCTTGCGCGGGCGCCGCCTTCGCCCTTGTCGGCCTGCGCGCTTGCCTGTTTGACGCTCAGCGCCTGGATCCGGCGCTCGAGGGGCAAGACCTGCAAGTGGTGGGCGTGGTGCGCGACCTTACACACAGCAACGCCATGGGCCTGCGCTTTCGCCTGCAGGTGGAGTCCGCCCAGCGGGGCGCGCAGCCGGTGCAGCTGCCCCCGCGCATGGACTTAGGCTGGTACAGCGGCCTGGCGCCCCGGGGCGCGGGCGCCGAACTGGCCGACTGGGAGCTGCAGCGCCAGCCGCAAGACCTGCGCCCGGGCCAGCGCTGGCAGTTCACCTTGCGCATCAAGGCGCCGCATGGCAGCCGCAACCCGAATGGTTTTGACTACGAGCTGTGGCTCTGGACGCAAGGCGTGCAAGCCACCGGTTATGTGCGCGCCGGGGCGCGCAGCGCAGCGCCGGTGTTCTTGGGCGACACCTGGGCTTATCCGGTGGCTGCCTTGCGCCAGCAAGTGCGTGCGCGCATCCTGGCGCAGGTGGCCGATCCGCAGGCTGCCGGCCTGATCGCCGCGCTGGTGGTGGGCGACCAGGCGGCCATCGAGCGCGCGGACTGGGACGTGTTTCGCGCCACCGGCGTGGCGCATCTGGTCAGCATCTCGGGCCTGCATATCACCATGTTTGCCTGGGGCGCCATGGCCGCAGTGGGTTGGCTGTGGCGGCGTTCGCAGCGCCTATGCCTGTGGCTGCCCGCACCCACTGCCGCGCTGGCCGGTGGCGTGCTGCTGGCGCTGGCCTATGCGCTGTTTTCGGGTTGGGGTGTGCCCGCGCAACGCACCTGTCTGATGCTTGCCACGGTGGCTGGCCTGCGGATATTGGGCCTGCGCTGGCCCTGGCCGCAGGTGTGGCTGCTGGCCTTTTGCGTGGTGGTGGCCAGCGATCCGTGGGCGCTGTTGCAGGCGGGGTTTTGGCTCAGCTTTGTGGCGGTGGGCGTCTTGTTTGCCAGTGACCGGGGGCGCCAGCGGGCGGATCAGGCAATACCGCAAAAGCGCCTGCCTGCTGCGCAGGCCGATCCGCGTGACAACTTGGACACGGTGGATATGCAGCAGTTGCCCAACAGCAATAGAAGACCGGCATGGCAGCGCTGGCTGCTGGCGCGGGCACAGGCTTTGCGCGGCGGCTTGCGCACGCTGGTGGGCGAGCAGTGGACCATCACGCTGGCGCTAGCGCCGCTCTCTGTGCTGCTGTTTGGTCAGATGTCGGTCGTGGGTTTGGTGGCAAATTTGTTGGCTGTGCCCTGGGTCACGCTGGTGCTCACGCCGCTGGCTATGTTGGGCGTACTGTTTACCCCTGTTTGGTTGCTAGCCACGCTGGCGGTGGACGTTTTGATGGCGGTGTTGCAAACCCTGGCGGCATGGCCAGGCGCGGTGCTGGTGTTGGCGGTGCCGCCCCTGTGGCTGGCCGCATTGGCCACGGTCGGCGGCTTGCTGCTGGTGCTGCCGGGCCCCTGGAGCCTGCGTCTCTTGGGTTTGCCGCTGCTGCTGGCGGTGCCGCTGTGGCGCGCGCCCGCGCCGCCAGCGGGTGAGTTTGAACTGCTGGCGGCTGACGTGGGCCAGGGCAATGCGGTGCTGGTGCGCACCGCGCAGCACGCGCTGCTCTTTGACGCCGGTCCGCGCTACAGCCTCGAAAGCGATGCTGGCCACCGGGTGCTGGTGCCGCTTTTGCAAGCCACCCAAACCCGGCTCGATCGCTTGGTGCTCAGCCACCGCGACACCGACCATGTGGGGGGTGCTGCTGCGGTGCTCGCCACGCAGCCCCAATCCGACCTGCTGTCGTCGCTGGCCGCCGATCATCCCTTGCTGCTCGGACGCACGGCCCAGCGCTGCGAGGCGGGCCAGGCCTGGACCTGGGACGGCGTGCGTTTTGAGGTTTTGCACCCCCGCGCCCAAGACTACGGCGCCCAACCGCCACCCAAGCCCAACGCCTTGTCTTGTGTGCTGCGCATCTCAGGCGGTGGGAGCAGCGCCTTGCTGGTGGGCGACATCGAGCGCGCGCAAGAGGCGGCGCTGCTGGCACGGCTAGGGCAGGCCGATGGCCTTGCGCGTCTGCGCTCCACCGTGCTGCTGGCGCCGCACCATGGCAGCAAAACGTCCAGCAGCGCCGAGTTTTTGGCTGCAGTGCAGCCCGCTGTGGTGATGGTGCAGTCGGGCTACCGCAACCGCTACGGCCACCCTGCACCCGAGGTGATGGCGCGCTATCGGGCGCTAGGCGCAGCGTATGTGGCGCCCCAAACCCTGGAAATCATTGATTCGCCCCATTGTGGTGCATTCGTCTGGCACTCTGGCCTGCCCCACAATGGAGTGTGCGCACGGGCGCAGAGCCAGCGCTACTGGCACCACCAGGTGCCGCCCGGCGGCTAAATTGGCCCAAGTCTTGCGTATCAGGTAAAAAAACAGAAGGTCCCGACCAATGCATACATTTGACGAGATGGTGGCCAAGCTGCCTTATGGCGGACTGGTGGATCACAGCCAGGTGCGCGCGCATTACCAGGCTTATGCGCAGTGGCTGGCTGGCCAAAGCACGCAGACCATGGCGCACCGGCGTGAAGAGGCGGAGATGATTTTTCGCCGCGTCGGCATCACCTTTGCCGTGTATGGCGAAAAAGACGAAGACGGCTCGGGCACCGAGCGCCTGATTCCCTTTGACCTGATTCCGCGCATCATCCCGGCCCAAGAGTGGAAATCCATGGAGCAAGGCCTGGTGCAGCGCGTCACCGCACTGAACCGTTTTATTCACGACGTCTACCACGCGCAAGACATCATCCGCGCGGGCCTCGTGCCGCGCGAACAGATCGAACACAACGCCCAGTTCCGCAAGGAAATGGTGGGCGTAGCCGTGCCGCACCAAATCTATTCGCACATCTCCGGCATTGACATCGTGCGCGCCCCCAACGCGCAAGGGCAGGGCGAGTACTACGTTTTAGAGGACAACCTGCGCGTGCCCAGCGGCGTGAGCTACATGCTTGAAGACCGCAAGATGATGATGCGCCTGTTCCCCGCGCTGTTTAACAGCCACCGGGTTGCGCCCATTGCGCACTACCCCGACTTGCTGCTCGAGACCCTGCGCGCCAGCTGCCCGGCCAGCACCGCCGAGCCCACGGTGGTGGTGCTCACGCCCGGTATGTACAACAGCGCCTATTTTGAGCACGCCTTTTTAGCCCAACAAATGGGTGTCGAGCTGGTCGAAGGCCAAGACTTGATGGTCAAGGACAACTTTGTCTACATGCGCACCACGCGCGGGCCGCGCCGGGTGGACGTGATTTACCGCCGGGTGGACGACGACTTTCTTGACCCCACGGTGTTTCGCCCCACATCCACCCTGGGCTGCCCGGGCTTGCTCAATGCCTACCGCGCAGGCAATGTCACGATTTGCAACGCCGTGGGCACCGGCATTGCCGACGACAAGTCCATCTACCCCTATGTGCCGCAAATGATCGAGTTCTACCTGGGCGAAAAACCCATTTTGAACAACGTGCCCACTTTTCAGTGCCGCAAGCCCGACGACTTGGCCTACACGCTGGCGCACCTCAAAGACCTGGTGGTCAAAGAAGTGCACGGCGCCGGTGGCTACGGCATGCTGGTGGGGCCCGCTGCGAGCAGCGCCGAGATCGAGAACTTTCGCCAGGCCTTGCTGGCCAACCCCAGCGGCTACATCGCCCAGCCCACGCTGAGCTTGTCCACCTGCCCGACCTATGTGGAGAGTGGCATTGCGCCGCGCCATATTGACCTTCGCCCCTATGTGCTCGGTGGCAAAACCGTGCAAATGGTGCCCGGCGGCCTGACGCGCGTGGCGCTGCAAGAAGGCTCGTTGGTGGTCAACAGCAGCCAGGGCGGCGGTACCAAAGACACCTGGATTCTGGAGGAATAAGCATGCTCAGCCGCACTGCCGACCACTTGTACTGGATGTCGCGCTACACCGAGCGCGCTGAGAACACCGCCCGCATGCTCGACGTCAATTACCAGACCGCGCTCCTGGGCCAGACCGAAGCCGCCGAGGAGCGCAGCTGGCGCGGCCTCTTGAGCATCAGCGAGTTGCTGCCGGCTTACACACAGCGCCACAAGGCGGTGCGTGCGCGCGAGGTGATGGACTTCATGGTGCGCGACGAGAGCAACCCGTCAAGCATCTTGTCTTGCCTGGGCGCCGCGCGCGAAAACGCCCGCGCCGTGCGCGGCACCTTGACCACCGAGGTGTGGGAAACGCAAAACCAGACTTGGTTAGAGGTCAAACGCCTGGTGTCGAGCGACAGTTTCGAGCGCGATCCTTCGCAGTTTTTTGAGTGGGTCAAGTTTCGCTCGCACCTTTCGCGCGGCGTCACTGTGGGCACCATGCTGATGGACGAGTCGCTGCATTTCATGCGCCTGGGTACTTTTTTGGAGCGGGCCGACAACACGGCGCGCCTGGTGGACGTCAAGTTCCATGGGGGCGCCACCGACTTCATGGACGCCAGCACCGCCAAAGACCAAGAGGGCGACTTCTACCACTGGAGCGCGGTTCTGCGCAGCGTCTCAGCCTTTGAGATTTACCGCAAGGTCTACCGCGACGTGATCCGCCCCGAGCGCGTGGCCGAGCTGCTGATTCTGAAAGCCGATATGCCGCGCTCGCTCCATGCCTCGCTGGTGGAGGTGCTTAACAACCTCGAGCGTGTCACCAGCGACCCGAACAGCGAAACCCTGCGCCGCGCGGGCAAACTGCGCGCCCAGTTGCAATACGGGCGCATTGACGAGATTTTGGCCACCGGTTTGCACGCGTTTTTGACGCAGTTCCTGGACCGCGTCAACGATCTGGGCGTGCACGTGAGCCGCGAGTTTTTGGTGCCGGTGACCTGAAGCGCAGGCCCTTAGGGTCGCTTAGGGTCGCCTTAGGGCCGCGCCAGGCCTTGGCGCAAAGCCGCTTCGCGCTCGTAGGCGGCTTGCACTTCCTGGCCTAGCTCGATTACGGCCATGGCGTAAAAGCTGCTCCAGTTGTAACGCGTCACGGTGTAGAAATTGTCGGTGCCCGCCACGTACTGGGTGGGCGCGCTTCCATTGGGCAGCTCAATCAGCGCCAGCAAGCCGGGGTGGCGCGCACCCTTGTCGTCCAGCGCCACGCCTTTTTCCAGCATCGCCGCCGGGCTCAGGCTGGGCACGATGTCGTTTTGCAGCAGGGCGGGCAAGTCCAGCTTCTGGGGGTCGAGTTGCACCGGGTAGTGCGTGGCCATACCGGCCTTCCAGTGGAAGGCGGCCAGATAGTTGGCCACCGAGCCAATAGCGTCGGCGCGGCTGCCAAACAGGTCAATGCGGCCGTCGCCGTCAAAGTCCACTGCATATTGGCGCCAGCTCGAGGGCATGAATTGCGCTATGCCCAAGGCACCTGCATAGCTGCCGCGCACCTTGAGCGGGTCTAGGCCCTGGGCCTTGCACAGGCGCAAAAACTCTTCAAGCTCCTGCAAAAAATAGGCGGCGCGCTGCGCGGCCTTGGGGTGGGCGGCGGGAAAGTCAAAGGCCAGGGTGCTGAGCGCGTCCAGCGTGCGGTAGCCGCCCATGTGCTGACCGTAAATCGTTTCTACCCCCAGGATGCCGACGATGGTGCTGGCCGACACGCCGGTTTGTACTTCTGCCCGCGCAAGGGTCTCGGCGTTGTGCTGCCAAAAGCGCACGCCGGCCGCAATGTGCCGGGGCTCTACCACCCGGCTTCGGTACAGCGTCCAGTCGCGCGCGGCCGAGGCCTGCCCCGGCGTGACCGCCTTGACCACCGCTGGCAGACGCCGCGCCTTGCCGATCACACCACGCACCCAGGCCGGGCGCACCTTCAGGCGCTCTGCCATGGCGTTGGCGGCTGACATGGCGGCGGGGCTGCTGCGGTAGGTGGCGGGCTCGGAGGGCGCTCGCTTGGCGGCGGCGTGGGTGACAGGCAGCAGGACCAAGACCAGGGCGAGGTAGAAAAATCGGGACGTCAAATGGCAGCTTTCTAAGGGCCGGGGCAGGGTTGAAGTCAGCAAAAAGACCACGGTGCCTTGCAGGCTACGAAGCGCGCACGCGCCTGCCGAGGACCCGTTTGCAGGCGTCAAGTCTATGTCGTGCGGCACCAAGTGCTGGTCAATCCGGTCTTGGCGCTGCTGGATTCACGCGGCGCTGCGCCCCTTGGCCTGGCGAACACGCCGCGCTGTCCACAACAAGGCCACCACTGCTGCGCCAGACAGTAGCCCAGCGGCTCCCTCTAAAACGATCCCAACCAAGGGCCCAGCCCAGCCCAAAGTGGCCGATAGATCTTCAATGCCATGGCCGACCCACGGCACGCCATGCACCAAAATGCCGCCGCCGACCAAAAACATGGCCACTGTGCCCACGACGGATAGGCCCTTCATCAACCAAGGCGCAGCCCACACC
>CAMDHS010000071.1 GCA_945898115.1 Comamonas sp. lk | reverse complement strand
TGCCCGGCAGCAAGTTGGCGGTGGCGCCGTCCACCGCGCTGTAGGCAAAGCAGCCAGCGCGGTCAATCTGCGCTTCGCGCACAAAGTCCAGCAGGTGGGAAAACTCTTCTTCGGTCTCGCCCGGAAAACCGGCGATAAAGGTGCTGCGGACCACCAGCTCGGGGCAGGCGGCGCGCCAGGACGCTATGCGCTCGAGGTTTTTTTCGCCGCTGGCCGGGCGCTTCATACGCTTGAGCACGTCGGGGTGGCTGTGTTGCAGTGGAATGTCCAGGTAGGGCAGCACTTTGCCTGCGGCCATCAGCGGCACGATCTCGTCCACGCTGGGGTAGGGATACACATAGTGCAGGCGCACCCAGGCGCCATAAGGCGCGGCAATCTCGCCCAAGGCGGCTACCAGGTCCACCATGCGGGTTTTGATGGGTTTGCCGTCCCAAAAGCCGGTGCGGTATTTCACATCCACGCCATAGGCAGACGTGTCTTGGCTGATCACCAGCAACTCTTTGACGCCGCCTTCAAACAGCGCGCGCGCCTCATTGAGCACGTCACCAATCGGGCGCGACACCAGGTCGCCGCGCATGGATGGGATGATGCAAAAGGTGCAGCGGTGGTTGCAGCCTTCGCTGATCTTCAAGTAAGCGTAATGGCGCGGCGTGAGCTTGAGCCCGGCGATGCCAAAGGACTGTGGCACCAGGTCCAGAAAGGGGTCGTGCGGCTTGGGCAGGTTCAGGTGGACGGCGTCCATCACCTCTTGGGTGGCGTGCGGGCCGGTCACGGCCAGCACCTTGGGGTGCATCTGGCGCACCATATTGTTGCCCTGCGCGTCTGATTTGGCACCCAGGCAGCCGGTGACGATGACCCGGCCGTTCTCAGCCAGCGCCTCGCCAATCGTGTCGAGGCTTTCGCGCACCGCGTCGTCAATAAAGCCGCAGGTGTTGACGATGACCAGGTCTGCGCCTTGGAAGGTTTTGGAGGTTTGGTAGCCCTCGGCGCTGAGCTGGGTGAGGATGAGCTCGGAATCGGTCAGGGCCTTGGGGCAGCCCAGGCTAACAAAGCCCACTTTGGGTGCGGGTTTGGCGGGGGCCGAGATGGCTGTAGGGGCGATTACGTCGTTCATCAGGACTTTGTATACCAAAAAGAGGGGTGGGCGGCGACTGCCGCCAAGGGCCGCGCGGGCCCGGCGCGTTTAACGCTTGATACCAAAAGTGCCCAGAAACTGCTCGGTCTGCTTTTGCATCTGTTCCTGCATCTGGGTAAACACGGTGGTTCCCAGCACATTGGGCACCAGTGGCACTTGCAGGTCCATCAGGGTCTGGATGTTTTTCTCGATGTAGCCGCCCATCAGCCCCTGCATGGCGTGGCCATAAAAGCGGATGATGTTCGAGAGCACCGGCACGGTAAACATGGGCGAGCCATTGGCCTCTTCTTCCAGAATGATCTGCAGCAAGATGCTGCGCGTCAGGTTCTCGGACGTCTTGGCGTCCACCACCGCAAACACCTCGTGCTGCATGACTAGCTGCTTGATCTCGGCCAGCGTGATGTAGGTCGAAGTGTGCGTGTCGTAGAGCCGGCGGTTGGGGTACTTCTTGATGACGCGGTCGGGCAGCTTGGTGGCTGCTTCGGGCTTGGCGTCGGGTTTGGCGGCAGATTTTGGAGGCATGGGCGCAGGGTATGTCAGTGGGTAGCGGGCAAGCGGTGGCCGGTCGGCCTGGCGGGCCATTGTAGGGATATAGCTCAGTCCTGGGGTTTGGATCGCAGCTGCTTGGTGCTGGAGCGCTGGCTTTTTGACTCCAAGCGCCGCTGCTTGGACGCATAGGTGGGCTTGGTGGCACGGCGCGGCTTTTGCGGCGTGGCCATGCTGTTGACCCAGTCCAGCAGGCGGGCAAAGGCGTCCTGCCGATTTTGTTCTTGTGTGCGGTGGCTTTGGGCCTTTAGAACGAACACGCCTTCGTTGGTGAGTCGGTTGTCGCGCAGGGCCAGCAGGCGCTCTTTGACATCGTCGGGCAGACTAGACGCCAGCACGTCAAAGCGCAGGTGGATCGCGCTGGAGACCTTGTTGACGTTTTGCCCACCGGCGCCTTGCGCCCGGATGGCACTGATCTCGACTTCGGACTCTGCAATGGCGATTATTTTGGACATGCAAGCCCCTTCGCTGCAGTTAAACTGCAGCAGCGTCGTGTCAACACTGAAAAGGAGATCATCATGGCAAAAGGTCAGCAAAAAACCAACAAAGAATCAAAGAAGCCCAAGAAGGATACGTCACCGCCAAAACCGCTGGCCAGCGGTGAGCCGCCAGTGCGGGCCACCATCACCACCACGGTGATTCCGCGCGGCAAGATCAAGACCAAATAAGGGTTTCTGGTTTACCGCAAAAAGCGCACCCTAGGGTGCGCTTTTTTTTTGGGTGCGCGGCGCGGCGGGGTTGGGTTTCTAATGCCCGAGCGGTAATTTGTGCCGAGTCGGCTTGGTTTGGCTTGGCTTGGTTTGGTTTGGGCCCCAGTCCTGGAGTTGCGCCCGCATTTGCGGCGCCTTGGCCAACTGTTGGCGTGTTTCATCCGGTCCAGGCCGCCCTGCGATACTTGGGCGATGCAACTTCAAGAGATTCTTTACAGCCAGGGCTTTGGCACCCGGCGTGTGTGCGCTGGCCTGATTCAGCAAGGTTGGGTGCAGGTTTTTAGCCAAGGCGAGGGCGGTGGGCCCTTGGTCTGCAAGGAAGCCAGCGCCGAGTTTGAAGCCCCGGGCCTGCGGTTTCGGGTGCAGGGCGTGGACTGGCCGTATTTTGAGAAAGCCTATGTGCTGCTCAACAAGCCCGCAGGCACCGAGTGCTCACAAAAGCCGTCCACCTACCCCAGCATTTACACCTTGCTGCCTTCGCCCCTTCGGCTGCGGCCCCAAAAGGCGGCAGTGCAGGGCGTGCAAGCGGTGGGTCGGCTTGACCAGGACACCACCGGCATGCTGCTGCTCACCGACGACGGCAAGTTCATCCACCGTATGAGCTCGCCGCGCCACCACGTGCCCAAGGTCTACGAGGTGACGGTCAAGCACCCGCTGGATACGCGCCAGGTCGATCTGCTGCTCAGCGGCGTGGTGCTGGACGACGACCCCAAGCCGGTGCGGGCTGCAGCGTGCGAAGCCGTGTCCGAGTTCCACTTGCGCCTGACGCTGACGGAGGGCAAGTACCACCAGGTCAAGCGCATGGTCGCAGCCGTAAGCAACCGGGTGGAGGCCTTGGGCCGCTCCCAAATCGGTGGCCTGACCATGCCCGCCGACCTGGCGCCGGGCCAGTGGCGCTGGTTGGACGCGGCGGATCTGGCGCTGGTATCGGGCTGAACCAAGCCTGAATAAGGCGTGACTAAGGCATGACTCAGGCATGAATAAGGCCTCACCAAGGCCCATGGGCCCGATGGGTGCAAGGGATAACCCGCAACCCACGGCTACACTTGTCGGGTGTCTTTTCGGCACGAACTTTGTGATTTAGGGCATTTGTGAACCGTTTGAACCGTTTTTTGGCTATTGCCTCGCTGTTTTTGTGCGTGCGGGTCGGGGCGGCGGCGGCGTTTCAGCCGATCTTCGTGCTCAATTCGCAAGACGCCAGCGTCAGCGTGATCGACCCCGTCACTTGGAAAGAGACCCAGCGCTTTCACACCGGCAAAGAACCGCACCACCTCTACCTTACGCCGGACGAAAAGTCCCTCATCATCGCCAATGCAATGGGAGACTCGCTCACCTTCGTCGACCCCAAGACCGCCGTGGTGCAACGCACTGTTCGCGGCATATTGGACCCCTACCATCTGCGCTTCTCGCCCGACATGAAGTGGCTGGTGATTGTGGCCAACCGACTTAACCACGTGGACTTGTACCGCTGGAACGGAACAGAGCCTGTTCTGTCCAAGCGCATTTCGACCGGCAAAACGCCTAGCCATGTGTGGATTGACAGCAAAAGCACCACGGCGTACGCCAGCATGCAGGAAAGCGACGAACTGATCGCCATAGACCTGGCGTCCGAGACCATCAAGTGGCGCACCAAGACGGGCTCGCTGCCTGCTGACGTGTTTGGCACGCCTGACGACAAGCTCCTTTTGGTGGGCATGACCGGTGGCAAGGGCGTAGAGGTTTACGACGTGAGCGCTGCTACCCCCAAACTGATCAAGACCATTCCCACGGGTGCTGCGGCACACGCCTTTCGCAGCATGGGCGACAAGCGCCATGTGCTGGTGAGCAACCGAGTGGCCAATACCATCAGCAAGATTGACTTCCAGACCCTGACCGTGGTGGACCAGTTTCCTGCCCCCGGCGGCCCGGACTGCATGGACTTGTCGGCGGATGGTCGCTATATCTACGTAGCTTCACGCTGGATCAAGAAGCTCACCGTGATCGACACCACCACTCGCAAAGTGGTGCGTCAGGTGCCTGTGGGCAAGTCGCCCCACGGCGTTTGGACGCTGGCCCACGCGCCGCGCCAATAGGCGGCAGCTCGCAGAGGAATGTCGATGCCAGTGCACCGCCACCGCCCCCTGCGCTGGGCACTGGCGTGCGCGGCCTTGGCATCGCTTGCGCCGGCCCAAAGCGCCAACTCGCCTGCGGCACAGTGCAGCAAACCGGTGTACCTGACTTTTGACACCGGCCACATGGAAGTCGCGCCACTCATTGCCGACGTATTGGCCCGACACCAGGTCAAAGCAACGTTTTTTGCTGCTAACGAAGCGACCAAAACTGGCGACGGCAGCCTGGGTGAACACTGGGCGCCCTGGTGGCGTGAACGTGCGCGAGAGGGCCACGCTTTTGCCTCGCATACCTATGACCATATGTACTGGCGCGCCGACGCAGCCAATGGCAGCGCGCCTCAGTTCCGCATGCAGCCCACGGCGGGCGCCTTAGTGGGCAAGCGGATGACCCTTAGCGCTGCGCAGTATTGCGCGCAGATCAAACAATCGGCCGACCGCCTGCAGGCGCTCACGCAACAGCCCGCGCTGCCGCTGTTTCGGGCGCCCGGCGGCAAAACATCGCCCGCGTTGCTGGATGCGGCCCGAGCTTGCGGCTATGCGCACGTGGCCTGGGCCGATGCCGGGTTTCTGGGCGACGAGCTGCCTAGCGACAAATACCCCAACGATGCCTTGCTAAAAAAGGCCTTGCGCGATGTGCGCAGTGGCGATATCTTGATGGCCCACTTAGGTATCTGGTCGCGCAAAGACGCCTGGGCGCCTGCGGTGCTAGAGCCCCTGATCGTCGGTCTGCAGGCCAAGGGTTTTTGTTTTGAGACTCTGCGTACCCATCCCGCCTACCGGGGCTGGATCGCTCAGCACAAGGGTTAGCTGAGTTTATGGACACGCTGATCGAATTTTTTTCCCAAGCGCAAGGCTGGCTGTTTGAGGCACTGGTGCAACCGGCGATGTTTGAGCTGGGGTTGGCCGGATTTTTGGACCAGGGCTATACCGGCACCGGATGGTTTTTAGTAGGCCTCTTGCAATTGCTAGCGATAGTGCTGTTGATCGGGCCGCTGGAGCGCTGGCGCCCGGTGGAAGCAGTGACTGACCGCGCCACCGTGCATACGGACATGCTCTACACGCTGATCCACCGCCTGGGCCTGTTTCGGTTGGTGCTGTTTTTTACCCTGGAGCCGGTGGTCGACAGCGCCATGGGCGAACTGCGCGTCCACGGCCTGCACACGCTGCAACTGGACGATCTGTGGCCCGGCGTGAGCGACAACCCGTGGGTGAGCGTGCTGATTTACCTGGTGGTGTTTGATTTTCTGAATTATTGGTTTCACCGCGCGCAGCACCAGTTTGGCTGGTGGTGGCAGTTGCACGCGATGCACCACGCACAGCGCCAGATGACGATGTGGAGCGACAACCGCAACCACTTGCTTGACGACGTGCTGCATGACCTGTTTCTGGCCGTGGCCGCGCTGGCCATTGGTGTGGCGCCGGGGCAGTTTGTCGCCATCGTGGCGATAGCCCAACTCAGCGAAAGCCTGCAGCACGCCAATTTGCGGGTGTGGTTTGGGGCCTGGGGCGAGCGCCTGTTGGTGAGCCCGCGCTTTCATCGGCTGCACCACGGCATTGGCATTGGGCACGAAAGCCGTCCTGCAGGCCAGGTCAACGCGCCTGCGGTACTGGGCGGACACAACTTTGGCGTGCTCTTTCCCTGGTGGGACATGCTCTTTGGCACGGCTGACTTTACGGTGCAGTTTGCGCCTACGGGTGTGCGCAACCAGGTGGAGCAGGGCGTGGACTACGGGCATGGCTTTTGGTCGCAGCAGTGGCGCGGCCTGCAGCGCCTGTGGACGCGGCCATGAAACTGTTGATGTCGTCGTTTTGGCGGGCTGCTGCTTATTGCCTGCACCCGCGCGTGGTGTGGCTGTCTTTGGTGCCGGTGCTGCTGCTAATGGGCACTAGTGCAGTCTTGGCGCACTTTTTTTGGCAGGACGCTATTAGCGCAGTAGCGGCTTTTTTTGAGTCTTCGGTGGTGATCAGCACGGTTTGGGCTTGGTTAGACGCCGTGGGCCTGGGCGGCGCCAAGAGCATGCTCGCGCCGCTGTTGCTGATTGTGGTGCTGACGCCTGTAATGGTGGTGGTCACGCTGCTGTTGGTGTCGCTGCTGATGACACCAGCGCTGGTCAATCTGGTGGCGCTGCGACGCTTCCCCGGGCTAGCGCGCCTCCAGGGCGCTTCTTTTTTGGCCAGTGCGGGCTGGGCACTGGGCTCGTCGTTGTTGGCTCTGGGGGCGATGGTGGTATCTATACCGATGTGGATCGTGCCCCCACTGGTGCTGGTGCTCCCGCCTTTAATCTGGGGCTGGCTCACGGGTCGCGTTATGGCTTTTGATGCACTGGCAGCGCATGCCAGCGCCAATGAACGCCGCGATCTGCTGCAAACCCATCGCAAAACTCTGCTCGCTATGGGCCTGGTGGTGGGTTTGCTGGGCGCGGCGCCGAGTTTGCTGTGGTCGGTTGGGCTCATGGCCATTGCCATGGCGCCGCTGCTCGTGCCTTTGTCGATTTGGATCTACACCTTGATTTTTGTTTTTTCATCGCTTTGGTTTGTGCATTTTTGCCTGGAGGCGCTGCAAGCGATGCGCGATGCCAGCGCTTCGGATGTCCGCTCCGGCTCGGCCCTTGATGCCCAAGCACCAAGCACTGCACAAGCGCAAGCCACGCCCGGCATACCCATGGGAAACCTATGAACTTTGGTCTGATCATCATCGGCGACGAAATCCTCTCGGGCAAACGCACCGACAAGCACCTGGCCCAGGCCATCAGTATTCTGGGTGCACGCGGCCTGCAGGTGGCGTATGCCCACTATGTGGGTGACGACCCGCAGCGCATTACGGCCACGCTGGACGCCGCATTTGCCAGTGGTGACGTGGTTTTTTCTTTCGGCGGCATTGGTGCCACGCCCGACGACCACACCCGCCAATGTGCGGCCCGAGCGCTGGGCCGCGATTTGGTGTTGCACCCACAAGCGCGCGACCTGATCTGGGAGCGCATGAAAGACATTGCCCTTGAGAACGGCCAGCCCTATGAACCCGATCGGTCGGACAACCAGCATCGCCTAAACATGGGCATGTTTCCCGCAGGCGCGGCCATCATTCCCAACCCCTATAACAAGATTGCCGGCTTTAGCTGCCAGGGCGCGCAGGGCGGGGCGGTGCACTTTGTGCCCGGCTTTCCCGTCATGGCCTGGCCCATGGTGGAGTGGGTACTCGATGCCCACTACGCCCACCTCTTTAACCGGACCGACTGGACAGAGAAGTCGGTGATCGTGATGGGCGCCATGGAAGCGACGCTTACGCCACTTATGGAAGACATCGAACGCAGCCACGCGGTCAAGGTGTTCAGCCTGCCCAGCGTGGACCATCCGACCTATGGCCGCCACATCGAACTTGGCGTCAAGGGCGAAGCCATCGCGGTAGATGGCGCCTTTAATGCCTTGAAGTTGGGGCTGGACAGTTTTGGATGCACCCTTGGCCCCGAAATAGTGCATGGAAAGACGTAAACCCGATTTGCTAAAAATAACGCACCAATAACGTGCGTTAACATTTTGAATTTCTCCCTAGCCACCCCTGATTGACAACGCAAAGTCAAAAAACGCGCCGTCTCAGGGCAAAATGGGGGTGGATTGAGCAAATCCTTGCGCCTGCAGTTTTTTGGCATAGAAGCTGCAAGGACTATGACGCAACACTTTTTACAACCGTGCAACAGGAGTATTTGATGGCCAAGACCGTCGCAGATGTGATGAAGATGGTGAAAGACAACGAAGTCAAGTTTGTTGACTTCCGCTTCACCGACACCCGTGGTAAAGAGCAGCACGTGAGCGTGCCAATCTCTCATTTTGACGAAGACAAGTTCACATCCGGTCACGCCTTTGACGGCTCGTCGATCGCTGGCTGGAAGGGCATTGAAGCTTCGGACATGCAACTCATGCCCGACCCCAATACCGCCAACATCGACCCCTTCTTCGAAGAAACCACCCTGTTTTTAAGCTGCGACGTGGTCGAGCCCAGCGACGGCAAGGCCTACGACCGCGACCCGCGTTCCATCGCCAAGCGCGCTGAAGCCTACCTCAAGGCGTCCGGCATTGGCGACACCGCCTATTTCGGCCCTGAGCCAGAATTCTTCATCTTTGATGATGTGCGCTGGAACACCGACATGTCGGGCACCTTCTTCAAGATCGACGAAGTCGAAGCGCCCTGGAATTCGGGCACCAAAATGGACGGCGGCAACAAAGGCCACCGCCCGACCGTTAAGGGCGGCTACTTTCCCGTGCCACCCGTGGACAGCACGCAAGACATGCGCGCTGAAATGTCCTTGATTCTGGAATCCCTGGGC
This sequence comes from Comamonas sp. lk, assembly GCA_945898115.1. GTDB lineage: Bacteria > Pseudomonadota > Gammaproteobacteria > Burkholderiales > Burkholderiaceae_C > Allorhodoferax. The sequence continues at coordinate 2,762 of CAMDHS010000071.1, read as the reverse complement.
GTGCCCGTCGAAGTGTTCCACCACGAAGTGGCAGGCGCTGGCCAAAATGAGATCGGCACCCGCTTTAGCACCTTGGTTGAGCGCGCTGACTGGACCCAGATCCTGAAATACGTGGTGCAAAACGTGGCGCATTCCTATGGCAAAACGGCCACTTTCATGCCCAAACCCATCGTTGGCGACAATGGCTCGGGCATGCACGTGCACCAGTCCATCTGGAAAGACGGCAAAAACCTGTTTGCTGGTGACGGCTATGCAGGTTTGTCTGATTTCGCCCTGTACTACATCGGCGGCATCATCAAGCACGCGCGCGCCCTGAACGCCATCACCAATCCCGGCACCAACAGCTACAAGCGCCTGGTTCCTGGTTATGAGGCACCGGTCAAGCTGGCCTACTCGTCGCGCAATCGTTCGGCATCGATCCGCATTCCATTTGTGGCCAACCCCAAGGGCCGCCGGATTGAGGCGCGTTTCCCCGATCCATTGATGAACCCTTACCTGGGCTTTTCCGCCCTGATGATGGCGGGTCTGGACGGTGTGGAAAACAAAATCCACCCCGGAGAAGCCGCTACCAAAGACCTCTACCACCTGCCGCCTGAAGAGGACGCATTGGTGCCAACCGTCTGCCATAGCTTGGACCAGGCCCTTGAATGCCTGAACGCGGACCGCGCCTTCCTGACCAAGGGTGGCGTGTTCACCGACAGCATGCTCGATGCCTACATCGAACTCAAAATGGGCGAAGTCACGCGCTTGCGCATGGCGACCCACCCTATTGAGTTTGATATGTACTATTCCTTGTAATTACGCACTTTAATTGCTCGTCTTTTTGTGGACTACTGCCTCTCGCGCCCCGCTCGCCTGGGGTAGTATGGACACACAAGGATCGCTGAAAAAAGACGGCCTTGGCCGTCTTTTTTCGTTTTCGGGGGCACGCGCAATGTTGAGATTTTGTTTGGTACTGCTGGTGGGCTTGGGATCGGTGGGTGCGTTTGCCCAGGACAAGATCTACCGCTGTGGCAACGAATACACCAATATGCCTCCGCCCGGCAGTGCCTCCAAGTGCGTCCTGATCACCCAAGGCAATGTGACGGTAGTGCCCGCTGTCAAGGCCCCACCAGCGGCCTCGCAAGCGCCGACTCAGTCTGCGGCACCCCGTTCTGACTCGCAGCGCAGCAAGGACGCAGACGCACGCTTCATTCTCGAATCCGAGCTGAAAAAGGCCATGGCCCACCAGATAGAACTGCGTCGGGACTACAACAATGGCGAGCCCGAAAAACTGGGCGCCGAAACGCGCAACTACCAAAAATACATCGATCGCGTGGCTGAAATGAAAGCCAATATTCAGCGCAACGAGGCTGACATTGCTAGCCTCAAGCGCGAAATTTCGCGGCTGACGGCTGGGCGCTAAGGACTTGGAGACTGCATTGAAATTCCAACCCTTTGACCTGCTCGCCAGCCTGATTGCGGTGGTGCGCGCTGACAGCGTGGTGGTGTTTTCCAATGCGGCCCTGGAGAGCAGCTTGGGTATTTCGCGCCGCACCATCGTGGGATCGCGCCTGGCCGATGTATTTAGCGACCCCAGCGCCCTGCGCGAGGCCATTACCGGCGCCACCAAGAACGCTTTTGCCGCCATGCGCTATGACGCGTTTTTGCGCCGCAACGGGATGGACTCCTTGCCGGTGCACGTGATCGTGACGGACGCGGAAGATGGCCAGCACTACGTGGTCGAACTCGTGCCTCTGGAACAGCAAACCCGCCAAGACCGCGAAGAGCGCCTGGCCGAGCGGGCGCAGGCCAACAAAGAGTTGATCCGCAATTTGGCGCATGAAATCAAGAACCCGCTGGGCGGCATTCGGGGCGCTGCGCAGTTGCTTGAGATGGAAATCGATTCGAGCGAACTGACCGAATACACCCAGGTCATCATCCGCGAGGCCGACCGCCTGCAAACCCTGGTGGACCGGCTGCTCGCGCCCCACCGCCGCCCGCACATGGTGGGCGACGTCAATATCCACGAGGTGTGCGAGCGCGTGCGCTCTTTGATCTTGGCCGAGTTTCCCAAGGGGCTGCGCGTGGTGCGGGACTATGATATTTCCATCCCCGAATTTCGCGGCGACCGCGAGCAGCTTATTCAAACGGTGCTAAATATTGCGCACAACGCCTGCCAGGCGCTGTCGGAGCGCATCCACCAAGGCGACGCCAAGCTTACTTTTTGCACGCGGGTAGCGCGCCAAATCACTTTTGGTAAAACCCGCTATCGCCTGGCACTGGAATTGCATGTCATAGACAACGGACCTGGCGTGCCAGATTCGATCAAGGAGCGCATCTTTTATCCCCTGGTGTCGGGCCGGGAAGGTGGCTCTGGCCTGGGGCTGACGCTGGCACAAACCTTTGTGCAGCAACACCATGGCCAGATCGAAGTTGATAGCCTGCCGGGCCACACGGATTTCAAGATACTGATTCCGCTCCCTTAGTCGCCCAACCTAAAGAAAGCGCCCCTACATGAAGCCGATTTGGATCGTAGACGATGACCAGTCCATCCGCTTTGTTCTGGAGAAGGCCTTGTTGCGCGAGCACCTGCCTACGCGCAGCTTTTCCAACCCGCGCGATGTGCTCGCCGCGCTGGAAGAGGCCGCCGACGAAGACGCACCGCAAATCCTGGTAAGCGACATCCGCATGCCCGGCGGCTCGGGCCTGGATCTGCTGGAAAAGGTCAAGGCGCGCCACCCCGGCTTGCCGGTGATCATCATGACGGCGTTCTCAGATCT
>CAMDHS010000070.1 GCA_945898115.1 Comamonas sp. lk | reverse complement strand
CAGTTCACCAAAAATGTGACTCATCACACCATGGTCAACGAGCAGATGCAGTTCTTCTTGCGGGGTTTTCGCCGTGATGCGCATCCCATGGCCATCATGACCGGTCTGGTGGGTGCTCTGTCGGCCTTCTACCACGACAGCACCGACATCAACAACCCAGAGCACCGCGAAATCTCGGCCATCCGCCTGATCGCCAAGATGCCCACGCTGGTGGCCATGGCCTACAAATACAGCGTTGGCCAGCCATTTATGTATCCCAAGAACGAGCTCAGCTACGCTGGCAACTTCTTGCACATGATGTTTGCCACACCGTGCGAGCCCTACGTGGTCAACCCCGTGATCGAACGCGCGCTCGACCGCATTTTTGTGCTGCACGCTGACCACGAACAAAACGCATCCACCTCCACGGTGCGCCTGTGCGGATCGTCGGGAACCAACCCGTTTGCCGCCATTGCAGCGGGCGTGGCCTGCCTGTGGGGCCCCGCACACGGCGGCGCCAACGAAGCCTGCCTGAACATGCTCGAAGAAATCCAGGCCATGGGCGGCGTGTCCAAGGTCGGCGAATTCATGAACCAGGTCAAGGACAAGAACTCTGGCGTCAAGCTCATGGGCTTTGGCCACCGCGTCTACAAAAACTACGACCCACGCGCCAAATTGATGCAAGAAACCTGCAACGAAGTGCTGGCCGCCCTGGGCCTGGAAAACGACCCGCTGTTCAAGCTGGCCAAGGCGCTGGAAAAAATCGCCCTGGAAGACGACTACTTTGTTTCGCGCAAGCTCTACCCCAATGTGGACTTCTACTCGGGCATTGTGCAGCGCGCCATCGGCATTCCAGTGAAGTTGTTCACCGGCATTTTTGCCCTGGCACGCACAGTGGGCTGGATCGCCCAGCTCAACGAAATGATTGGCGACCCCGAGTACAAAATCGGCCGTCCCCGCCAGTTGTTCACCGGCGCAGAACGCCGCGACGTGGTGGATATCGCCAAACGCTAAGCCGCCTGCGATGCCACTTTGATGCCCCGCCCTGCGGGGCATTTTTCATCCAGGACTGTGCGCATAAAATGCCAGCCCGCACACAAGGAAGTTCCATGGGCCGCACCCTGTACGACAAGATCTGGGACGAACACGTCGTCCACACCGAAGAAGACGGCACCGCCATCCTCTACATCGACCGCCACCTGGTCCACGAAGTCACCAGCCCCCAGGCCTTTGAAGGCCTGCGCGAGGCCGGGCGCAAGGTCTGGCGCGTCAGTTCCATCGTGGCCACCGCCGACCACAACACCCCCACCACCGGCTGGGAACTCGGCTACGACGGCATTACCGACCCCGTGAGCAAAGAGCAGATCACCACGCTCAATACCAATATTGCCGAATTTGGCTCGGCGGCGTTTTTCCCCTTCATGTCCAAACGCCAGGGCATCGTGCATGTGATTGGCCCGGAAAACGGCGCCACCCTGCCCGGCATGACTGTGGTTTGTGGTGACAGCCACACCTCCACCCATGGCGCTTTTGGCGCGCTGGCGCACGGCATTGGCACCAGCGAGGTCGAGCACGTGATGGCCACGCAAACCTTGCTGGCCAAAAAAGCCAAGAATATGCTGATCCGCGCCAACGGCGTCTTGTCCAAGGGCTGCACCGCCAAAGACCTGGTGCTGGCCATCATCGGCAAGATTGGCACAGCGGGCGGCACAGGCTACACCATTGAATTTGCCGGCACCGCCATCCGCGCCCTGAGCATGGAAGGCCGCATGACGGTCTGCAACATGGCCATTGAAGGCGGCGCCCGCGCCGGCCTGGTGGCGGTGGACGAGAAAACCATTGCCTACGTCAAAGGCCGCCCGCTCTCGCCCACCGGCGTGGAATGGGACCAGGCTGCAGCCTACTGGCAGACCCTGCAATCCGACACCGACGCGCACTTTGACGCCGTGGTCGATCTCGATGCCAGCCAGATCGCCCCGCATGTCACCTGGGGCACCTCGCCCGAGATGGTCTTGTCCATCGAAGACCGTGTGCCCGACCCCGACAAAGAAAAAGACAGCAACAAGCGCGGCGCCATCGAGCGCGCCCTGACCTATATGGGCCTGGCGCCCGGCAAGCCGCTGAACGACATTTTTGTAGACAAAGTGTTTATTGGCTCGTGCACCAACAGCCGCATCGAAGACATGCGCGAAGCCGCCGCTTTGGTGCAAAAGCTGGGGCAAAAAGTGGCGAAAAACGTGCGCCTGGCCTTGGTGGTGCCTGGCTCCGGTCTGGTCAAAGAACAAGCCGAGCGCGAAGGCCTGGACAAGATTTTTGTCGCTGCCGGTTTTGAGTGGCGCGAACCGGGCTGCTCCATGTGCCTGGCCATGAACGCCGACCGCCTCGAGCCCGGCGAGCGCTGCGCATCCACCAGCAACCGCAACTTCGAAGGCCGCCAAGGCGCCGGTGGCCGCACCCATTTGGTGAGCCCGGCCATGGCCGCTGCGGCAGCCATCCACGGCCACTTTGTTGATGTGCGAAAGTTTGTTTGACCGCCCGTCTCGGCTCACTTCGTGTAGCCGGCCCCCCTCAGGGGGGCGGCAGCTACAGCCTGGCAAAGCCGGTTCCACGCTGCCACTGAGTAAGACACTACCTTGGCTGACTGAGAGAAAGTTGAAAGTTCAATATGCAAAAATTCAATCTGCACCAAGGGCTGGTTGCGCCCATGGACCGGGAAAATGTGGACACCGACGCCATCATCCCCAAGCAATTCCTCAAATCCATCCGCAAAACCGGCTTTGGCCCCAACCTGTTTGACGAATGGCGCTACCTGGACCATGGCGAGCCCGGCCAGGACCCCGCCACCCGCCGCCCCAACCCCGACTTTGTGCTCAACCAGCCGCGCTATGCGGGCGCGAGCATTTTGCTGGCGCGCAAGAACTTTGGCTGTGGCTCCTCGCGCGAACATGCGCCCTGGGCCTTGGACCAATACGGCTTTCGCGCCATCATCGCGCCCAGCTTTGCCGACATCTTTTTCAACAACAGCTTCAAAAATGGTCTGCTGCCCATCGTCCTGCCCGAGGCGACGGTGGACCAACTGTTCAATGAAGCGCTGGCTTTCCCGGGTTTCACGCTGACGGTAGACCTGGAGCGCCAGGTCGTCGTGCGGCCACAGGGCGAGGAAATCCCGTTTGAAGTGCAGGCCTTTCGCAAGTTTTGCCTGCAAAACGGCTTTGACGACATAGGACTCACGCTGCGCCAGGCTGACAAGATCCGCGCCTTCGAGCTTGAGCGCCTGGCGCAAAAGCCCTGGCTGGCCCGCTCGATGGTGAGCTGATCATTTTTTTACGTTTTAGTTTCCCAAGGACACCATGAAAATTGCAGTTTTGCCGGGTGACGGCATTGGTACCGAAATCGTGGCCGAGGCCATCAAGGTTCTCAAGGTCTTGGATTTGGACATGACGATGGAAACCGCCCTGGTGGGTGGTGCCGCTTTCGAGGCCCACGGCCACCCGCTGCCCGAGTCCACACTCAAGCTGGCCATGGACTCCGACGCCGTGCTGTTTGGCGCGGTGGGCGACTGGAAATACGACACGCTCGACCGCCCGCTGCGGCCTGAGCAAGCGATTTTGGGCCTGCGCAAAGACATGGGCCTGTTTGCCAACTTCCGCCCGGCCATTTGCTACAAGCAGCTGACCGACGCGTCGAGCCTCAAGCCCGAGCTGGTGTCTGGCCTGGACATTTTGATCATCCGCGAGCTCACTGGCGACATCTACTTCGGCCAACCGCGCGGTCGGCGCATTGCCACCGACGGGCACTTTCCTGGCAGCGAAGAAGCCTTTGACACCATGCGCTACTCGCGCCCCGAGATCGAGCGCATCGCGCATGTGGCGTTCCAAGCTGCGCAAAAACGCGGCAAACGCGTGACCAGCGTGGACAAAGCCAATGTGCTGGAAACCTTCCAGTTGTGGAAAGACGTGGTCACCGAGATCGGCCTGCAATACCCCGACGTGGCGCTGGACCACATGTACGTGGACAACGCCGCCATGCAACTCGTCAAAGCGCCCAAGAAATTTGACGTGGTGGTGACTGGCAACATGTTTGGCGACATCTTGAGTGACGCCGCCGCCATGCTCACCGGCAGCATCGGCATGCTGCCCTCGGCCAGCCTGAACGCCAAGAACCAGGGCCTGTACGAGCCCAGCCACGGCAGCGCCCCGGACATCGCCGGCAAAGGCGTGGCCAACCCGCTGGCCACCATTTTGAGCGCGGCCATGATGCTGCGCTTTAGCCTGAACCAGCCCGAAGCCGCTGCCCGCATCGAAGCGGCCGTGGACGCCGTGCTCACCCAGGGCCTGCGCACCCCCGACATCTACAGCGAAGGCACAACCAAGGTTGGCACGCGTGAGATGGGTGATGCGGTGGTGAAGGCGCTGGCTTAAACCGGCGCTCTAGACCTCAGAAAAAAAGCGCCCATGGGCGCGTTTTTTTGTCTTCGACACTGCGGCAATGCCCCGCGTGCGCTATTTTTTTAGGCGAAGGGCGAGCGCCTGGAAGCCCGGTTCAGCGGTAACCCGCAAACAAAATCGCCATATTCACACCCAGCGCGCCAACCCACACCAAACTTCGCAGCGTGGCCAGATTTGCCACGTAAGCCGCAACATAGGCGACACGCAGGCCAATATAGGCAACTGCCAAGGCGTCCAACCGCGCCTGGTCAGCGCCAAGCTGGTGCGCAATCAGCACCGCCGCAATGAAAAACGGCAGTGCTTCAAAACTGTTGGCTTGCGCCGCATTGGCTCGGGCGCGCCAGTCGGACTGGGCCAACAACCAGGCACGGGGATTGGCATTGTCGTAGTTGCCCTGGTCCCCAGGCTTGCCAAACAAATTGCTTTTCGCAATGCCGGCACAGACCACCGGCAACAAGGCCGCGACCAAAACACACCAGTAATCCAAAGAAAAAGTCATCGCAGACATAGGAACAGGCTTTCAAAAAAGGACAAAAAAGGTTGGCGCGCAGCACCGGTGCGCTCTGCTTAAGGGCGCCGTCAGCGCCGGTCTACCAGCGCGTGCGCAATCGTACCCAAATCGACATATTCCAGCTCGCTGCCCACCGGCACGCCGCGCGCCAATCGGGTGGGTTGCAGGCCTTTGGCCTTGAGGCCTTCGGCAATGACGTGGGCCGTGGCCTCGCCCTCAGCAGTGAAGTTGGTCGCCAAAATGACCTCTTGTACGATGCCGTCACACGCCCGCGCAAACAGTTTTTGCAGACCCAGGTCGTGGGGTCCTATGCCGTCAAGCGGGCTGAGTTTGCCCATGAGCACAAAGTACAGGCCCCGGTAGGCGCCGGTGCGCTCCAGCGCGGCCTGGTCGGCCGGTGTTTCCACCACGCAAAGCTGGCTGTGGTCGCGCCGGGTGTCCAGGCAAGTGGCGCAAATGCGGTCCTGGGTAAAGGTGTGGCAGCGCTCGCAGTGGTGCACATGCTCGGTCGCATCCATCAAGGCACGCGCCAGTGTCTGTGCGCCCGCGCGGTCGCGCTGCAGCAAATGAAAGGCCATGCGCTGCGCCGACTTGACGCCCACCCCTGGCAGGCGCCGCAGCGCCTGGATCAGGGTGTCGAGCGAATGGGCGTCAGACATGGGCTGCGCCGCGCAAAGAAAGCTGCTCCACCTTAAAAGGGCAGCTTCATGCCGCCGGGCAGGCCCGGCATGCCGGCCGTGATCTTGCCCAGTTTTTGTGCCGATGTTTCTTCGGCCACGCGCAGCGCGGCGTTAAAGGCCGCAGCCACCAAGTCTTCGAGCATGTCTTTGTCGTCTGCCAGCAAGCTGGGGTCGATGGTGACGCGGCGCACCTCGTGCTTGCAGGTCATGGTGACTTTGACCAGACCCGAGCCCGACTCGCCACTGACCTCAATATTGCCCAGTTCGTCCTGGGCTTTTTTCATGTTGTCCTGCATAGCCTGGGCTTGTTTCATCAGGCCGGCGAGTTGTCCTTTGTTGAACATAGAAGGTTTCCTTTGGGTTGAATTGGGTGGGGTGGGGTTGGATTCAAAAATTACAGCGGACGGATCGAGCCCGGAACGACACGGGCACCAAAGTTTTTCATCAGCGTCTGCACCAGCGGCGTGGCGTAAATGAGTTGTTCTGCGGCCACTTGCCTCTCGGCGCTGGCGCGGGCGTTGCGTCGGCCCGGACTGTCGGTAACACGGCCCACTTCGACCGCCAGATCCACGCCAAAACCGGCGTCTTTGAGCGCCAGCGCCAGGCGATCACGGCTACCGGGCTGGTTGAGCGACTCGCGTTCTACGCGAAGCAGCCATTGTCCAATATCGCGGGCCACCAATTGTGACTGCAAGGCAAGCTCGCGCACCATGGCGCCAATGGCCTGGGCGTCCACCAAAGCCTGCACCGTAGCATGCCAAAAATCGCCCTCTTCGGTGGGGATCAGTACCGCAGCAGCTTGCGCAGCCGCGCTGGCGTCAGCCCGGCTCTCGGCCTGCTGGCGCACAGGTACGCCGACCACGCGGTGGTCGATTGCAGGGGCAGGTGATATCGCACGGGGCACGGATTCTGCAGTGGCTCCCTCCAGATCGTAGTCCTCCTCGGGCGCAGCCTCAGGCGGGTTATCCCAGGGCTGGGTTGCGCGCACCGGCAGGATCTGGCCTGGGGGCAGCGCACCGCTCTGAGAGTAGATCGCAGCAGCGGGAAAAGTTGAGCTTGCTGCGGGGAAGCTGGCAATGCTGCTTGTGCTTATGCTTATGCTTGTGCTTTGGCTGGCACTGGCACTGGCGATGGTAGTGCCGCCGCCCTTGGCCGGGACGGGCGTGGGCGCAACAGCCTGACCTAACGGCACCGGAGGCGCGAGCGTCTGGCGGTTGACGTACGCGTCTGCGTCGGCAGGTGCCGTCGGCAAAGATGCTCCAGTGGCAGCACTCGGGGGCGTAGGCTCTTCTTCCCATGGCTGCACCGCAAGCGGCGTAGCGGGCGCAAGCACAGCCACATGCACAGGCACAGGAATAGGTACAGGAACAGCCACAGAGGCTACGCTGCCAGCTGGGGCATGGGGCACGAAGGCCTTAGGAGTTGCGGCAGCTTTCACATTCGCTGCACTTTGCTGCACAGTCTGAGCAGCCTGGGACACTATCGCGGGCCGCGCCGGGGAGCTCAATGGCCCGGCCGGGCCATCATTCAGAGTTTTTTTTTCAGCCAAGGGCGTGTCGCCCATTTGTGCCATCTGCGCACTGCTATAACCGGCCGGCTTGAACGCCAGCAAGCGCAGCAGCACCATGGTCAGCGCCGCGTATTCATCGGGCGCAAGGCCCAGGTCGCCCCGGCCGTGCAGGCAAATGCTGTAGAGCAACTGCGTCTCGTCAGCGGGAAAAAGCGCCGCCAGGCGCGCCGTGCCAGCAGCTTCGGCGTCACTGTCGTCGTCACCATCGACGGCGGCAGAACCCATGGTTTGCAAAACAGCCATGCGCTGCAATACGGTCGACATTTCTTCCAGGGTGGACGCGGCGTTCAGGCCGTTGAGCCTCAAGGTGTCCACGGTTTGCACCACCGTGCGTCCGTCGCCTAGCGCCAGCGCCTCAATCAGGCGAAAAACATAGCTGCGGTCCACGCTACCGAGCATGGTGCGCACCGTGGCTTCGGTCAGGGCGCCCGCGCCAGAGGCAATTGCTTGGTCAGTCAAGCTCAGCGCGTCGCGCATAGAGCCGCGCGCCGCACGCGCCAGCAGGCGCAACGACTGGGGATCACAGTCCACCGACTCCTGGCCCAGCACCTGCACCAAATGCTCGCGAATCGTCTCGGGCGCCATAGGTCGCAGGTTGAACTGCAGGCAGCGCGAAAGCACGGTCACCGGCACTTTTTGCGGGTCGGTGGTGGCGAGCACAAATTTGAGGTAGTCCGGCGGCTCTTCCAGCGTCTTCAACATGGCGTTGAACGCCGTGTTGGTCAGCATGTGCACCTCGTCGATCATGAAGACTTTGAAGCGCCCCTGCACCGGCTTGTACACCGCCTGCTCCAGCAGCGCTTGCACCTCGTCCACGCCGCGGTTGGACGCAGCGTCGAGCTCGGTGTAATCCACAAATCGACCTGAATCAATATCGGTGCAAGCCTGGCAGACGCCGCAAGGCGTGGCGGTGATGCCACCCTGCCCGTCTGCGCCCTGGCAGTTGAGCGACTTGGCCAAAATCCGCGAGACCGTGGTCTTGCCCACACCCCGCGTGCCGGTAAAAAGATAGGCGTGGTGCAGACGCTGCGTGATCAGGGCGTTGCTCAGGGCCTGCACCACGTGGTCCTGCCCCACCATTTCAGCGAAGTTGCGCGGGCGGTACTTGCGGGCGAGCACGAGGTAAGACATCGGCTGATTCTACGGGTGCGGGCGAACGGGCCTGGCATTACAATTCATCCCGACGGGCCTCCTCGCATGGTGAAGCGGCCAACCGGGTCAGATGGGGAACCAAGCAGCCCTAACTGTGGAGCCAGTGCCGGGGTAAGGCTCGTCAACCCCTCATTTTTTGTTCAGATAGTCCAACACCCCTTGCGCCGCCCGGCGCCCGGTGGCCAGCGACGCACTCAGCAGGTAGCCGCCGGTCGGCGCCTCCCAATCTAGCATTTCACCGGCGCAAAACACGCCCGGCAGTTGCTGCACCATCAAGCCAGCGCTCAATCCCTCAAACCGCACGCCGCCTGCGCTGCTGATCGCCTCGTCGATCGGGCGAGCCGCCTGCAAAGAAATTGGCACAGCCTTGATGCCCGCAGCCAGCGCCACCGGGTCGTCAAAACTGGCTTTGGGCAAACACTCACGCAAAATGGCCGCCTTGATGCCTTCCAGATGCAAGCGGCTTTTCAGGTGGCTTGAGAGCGAACGCGAGCCGCGTGGGTGGCTCACTTCGGCCAGCACGCGCTCGTGGGCCATGTCGGGCAGCAAATCCAGCAAGAAGTTAGCCCGTCCTGCGCGCAGCAGCGCATCGCGCAGCGCCTGCGAGGCGGCGTAAATGAGGCTGCCCTCCACACCCGTGGCGGTGGCCACAAATTCGCCTTTGCGCTGAAAAACAGGCGCCGAATCGGCATGTTCACCGGGGACGGTGATGGACACTGTCTTGAAGGGCTGGCCGGCAAATTTTTCCGCAAAAAACGGGCTCCAGCCGCCGCTCACGTCAAAACCGCAATTGGCGGGCAGCAAGGGCGACACGTCCCCGCCACGCGACTGCAGCAGCGCCACCCAGGCGCCGTCCGACCCCAAACGCGCCCAACTGCCGCCGCCCAGCGCCAGCACCACGGCCTTGGCCTGCACGCAGACCTCGCCAGCCGGTGCCGTAAAGGTCAGGTCGCCCTGAGGGTTCCAGCCCGTCCAGCGGTGGCGCATATGAAACTGCACCGGTTCGCCCTGCACCGGGTGGCGCAGGCTTGCCAGCCAGGCGCGCAGCAAGGGCGCCGCCTTCAAGTCTTTGGGAAACACCCGACCCGACGAGCCGACAAAAGTCTCCACTCCCAGGCTTTTGGCCCAGGCGCGCACGGCGTCGGCGTCAAAGTCTTGCAGCAGCGGCTCCACCTGCGGCCGGCGCGCGCCAAAGCGACTGGCAAAGGCATCAGGCGCCTCTGAATGCGTCAGGTTCAAGCCACCCTTTCCCGCGAGCAAGAACTTGCGCCCCACCGTGGGCATGGCGTCAAACAGATGCACCGTATGACCCGCCTGGCTGAGGTGCTGCGCAGCCATCAAACCGGCGGGGCCGCCACCCACCACCACAATTGGGATTTCAAGCTGCATGGCACGCCCACTCAATGCTTGGGAATGCGCCAGAGCAGAGCGCGCTGCCAATTATTTCTATACCGTTCATAGTGAGGCTGGGGGCAGTCCTTGTTTGCTTTCTGTCACAATCGATTTCAGTCCGGTAGCACCCACCACCCCCGAAGGAATATTTTTATGGCCAGCGATCTCGTCAAACATGTCACCGATGCCACCTTTGAAGCCGATGTGCTTCAGTCGGTGCAGCCCATTTTGGTGGACTACTGGGCCGAATGGTGCGGCCCTTGCAAGATGATTGCCCCCATTCTGGACGAAGTGTCGGTGGCTTACGAAGGCAAGCTGCAAATCGCAAAGATGAATGTGGACGAGAACCGCGAGATTCCCGCCAAGTTCGGCATTCGCGGCATTCCTACGCTGATGCTTTTCAAGGACGGCAAACTGGCCGCCACCAAGGTCGGCGCCCTGAGCAAATCGCAGCTCGTGGCCTTCATCGACGAACAGATGTAATTGGCGCCCCGGCGTCTTGCGGCGCCCGGGGTGTTTTGCCGATTCAGGTCAGACAAACCAAGCAGGTGCGCCCGGTTTGTTTTTGCCCCCAGATTTCCTGTCATAATTATCTCGTTCATTCATCCTCTTCAGATGGTCACCCAAAACCGGTGACGAACGCGGACGCATCAGAGCTGCCTCCCGCATTCCGGCCCTCTCCCGACTTTCCCCTGATTTTTTGCCATCCCCGAAATTTCGGTCAACCTCCCCCACGGGAAACATTCCATGCACTTAAACGAACTCAAGGCACTGCATGTGTCAGAAGTCCTGAAACAAGCCGAAGAGCTTGAAATTGAAAACACAGGCCGCATGCGCAAGCAGGAACTGATGTTCGCCATCATCAAAAAGCGCGCCCGCACCGGTGAGCAAATCATTGCCGATGGCGTGCTGGAAATCTTGCCCGACGGCTTTGGCTTTTTGCGCAGTCCAGACACCAGCTACACCGCCAGCACCGACGACATCTACATCAGCCCCAGCCAGGTACGCCGCTTCAACCTGCATACCGGCGACATGATTGAAGGCGAAGTGCGCACGCCCAAAGACGGTGAGCGCTACTTTGCCCTCAACAAGCTAGACAAAGTCAACGGCGACTCGCCCGAGAGCAACAAACACAAGGTGATGTTCGAGAACTTGACTCCCCTGTTCCCCAAGGTGCAAATGCGCCTGGAGCAGGACAACAAGAGCGACGAAAACATCACCGGCCGCATCATCGACATCATCGCCCCCATCGGCAAAGGCCAGCGCGCCCTGCTGGTAGCACCGCCCAAGAGCGGCAAAACGGTGATGATGCAGCACATCGCGCACGCGATTTCGGCCAATTACCCCGACAGCCACATGATGGTTTTGCTGGTGGACGAGCGCCCCGAAGAGGTGACCGAGATGCAGCGCACCGTCAAGGGCGAGGTGATTGCGTCCACTTTTGACGAACCTGCTTCGCGCCACGTGCACGTAGCCGAAATGGTGATCGAGCGTGCCAAACGCCTGGTCGAACTGAAAAAAGACGTGGTGATTTTGCTGGACTCCATCACCCGCCTGGCGCGCGCCTACAACAACGTGGTGCCATCCAGCGGCAAGGTGCTGACCGGCGGCGTGGACTCCAACGCCTTGCAGCGACCCAAGCGCTTTTTGGGTGCTGCGCGCAATGTCGAAGAAGGCGGCTCACTGACCATCATCGCCACAGCGCTGATCGACACGGGCAGCCGCATGGACGAGGTGATTTTTGAAGAGTTTAAAGGCACCGGCAACTCCGAAATCCACTTGGACCGCCGCCTGTACGAAAAGCGCGTGTTTCCGTCCATTCAACTCAACCGCAGCGGCACGCGGCGTGAAGAGTTGTTGCTCGCGCCCGATATTTTGCAAAAAACCCGCATCCTGCGCCAGTTTTTGTACAACATGGACGAAATTGAGGCCATGGAAATGGTGCTCAAACAAATGCGCGCCACCAAAACCAATAGCGAGTTTTTTGACCTGATGCG
>CAMDHS010000069.1 GCA_945898115.1 Comamonas sp. lk | reverse complement strand
GCAATCACTTCGTGGCTGTGTTCGCCCAGCGCCGGGGCGCTGCGGGCGCAGTTAGGAGCCGCGCCGCCAAAGCGCACCGGTTGCGTGGGCAGGCGCAGATCGGGCAGGCGCGGGTCGTCTACCGGGCGCAGCAGTTCTCGGGCGCGGGCTTGGGGGGAATCGAGCGCTTGGGCGATGTTCCAGATGGGCGCCGTGGGCACGCCCACGGCTTCCAGCTGCGCCACCACCGAGGCCACGGTTTGCGTTGCCGCCCAGGCCTCGATGGCTTGGCGCAGCTCCGGCTCGCGCGCCGAGCGCTGCTCGTCGGTGGCCAGGCTGTCGTCCGCGCCCAGCGCCGGGCGGCCCATGGCGCCGGCCAGGGCGATAAACAGCTTGCGGTTGAGCACCGCCACGGCAAAGTGACCGTCTTGCGCCTTGAACACACCAAAGGGCGCCGACAGTGGGTGGCGGTTGCCCACCCGGCGCGCCGCCTTGCCGGTAAACACAAAGCGCGACACCGAGGTAGCCAAAAAGGCCAGCGTGGTGTCAAACATGGCCACGTCCACATGCTGGCCTTGGCCGGTGCGCGCGGTTTGGTAGAGCGCGGCCAGCGTGGCCCACGACGCGTACAGCCCGGCCACCACGTCCGAGATCGCCTCGCCCACCAGCGTGGGCGGGCCGTCGGGGTCGCCGGTGGCTTCCATGATGCCGCTCATGGCCTGGATGATCACGTCATAGGCCGGGCGCTCGGCCATGGGGCCAGTCTGGCCAAAGCCCGACACGCTCACATAGACCAGCTTGGGGTTGAGTGCGCGCAGGGCATCAGCGCCAATACCCAGGCGCTCTGCCACGCCGGGGCGAAAGTTTTCCATCACCACGTCCACCTGCTGCGCCAGCGCGTGGATCAGCGCCACCGACGCGGGCAATTTGAGGTCAAGCACCAGGCTTTTCTTGTTGCGGTTCATGGCGGTAAACAGCGCGCTTTGGCCCTTGCGCATGGGGCCAATGGCGCGGTAGTCGTCGCCCTGGGGCGGCTCCACCTTGATCACCTCGGCGCCCAGATCGGCCAGCAGCACCGTGGCCATGGGCCCGGCCAGCACGCGGGTGAAGTCCAACACACGCAAACCGTCCAGGGGACGAATACCGGGGGCCTGGGCCATGGAAAACCTTTGTGACGGTGGATGAATCGCCCGATTATCCGGCCGCTTCTGCATGAAATAAAATATGCAATTGCTATCCATTGGATGAATATTCGTGATCCATTTCAGCTTGCGGCAGATTGAGTATTTCGACGCGGCAGCGCGCTGTGGCGGGGCGGCTGCGGCGGCCAAGGCGCTGCAGGTGTCGCAGCCGTCTATTTCCAAGGCGATTGCCGAACTCGAGTCGCTTTGGGGCGAGCAGCTGTTTGTGCGCCTGCATGCGCGCGGGCTGGAGCTGACTGCCGCAGGCGCGCTGCGCTTCAAACAAGCGCACGCCTTGCTGCGCCAGGCGCAGGCGCTGACTGCCCCACGCGCGCTGGCGCTCTCGGGCAGCTTGCGCATGGGCTGCCTGAGCACGCTGGGCGCGCGCTATTTGCCGGGCATTCTGGCGCGCATGCAAGCGGACTACCCCGGCATCCGCCTGCAAGTGGAAGAAGGCGACACCGAAACGCTGACCCGCCAGATCGAGCGTGGCGCCCTGGACACCGCGCTCATGTACGACCTGGGCCTGGCGCGCAATGTGCGCCTGCAGCCGGTGGCCGAGCTCTGGCCCTACGCGCTGCTGCCCCACGGCCACGCGCTGGCGGCCAAAACCTCGCTGCGCCTGGCCGACCTGGCGCCCGAGCCGCTGGTGCTGATCAACCTGCCGCACAGCCGGGCCTATTTTTTGTCGCTGTTCCACGCAGCGGGTCTAAGCCCGCAGATTGCCTACGAGAGCGCGTCTATTGAAATGGTGCGCACCCTGGTGGCGAACGGCCTGGGCGTATCGATTTTGACCACGCGCCCGGTGCGCGACGTGGGCTACGACGGCAAAAAACTGGCCTGCCGCAGCCTGGGCGGCACGCTGCGCCCGCAGGGGGTGGTGTTGGCGTCCCCTCTGGGCGGCGATCCGCAACCGGCGCTGAGTTTGGCTTTGCAGGACACGGTGCAGGCGTGTTTTGCGCGGCAGAAGTTGGGAGTGGTGGCGGTGGCGCCTGCGCCTTAAAAGTACGGGCCTTGCGCTGGGCTCAGGCGGTGCGCAACTAGGGTTTGGGGCTGGCTGTGGTTGGAGTTGGGGTTGAGGCTGGCACCGCCGAGCTTGTTCGCGGCGCGCTAGGGCCAGTTTCTGCAGAGCGGTGGTGCCAGGCCTGCGCCGTAAACTGCGCCAAAAACCAGTGCGTCACGCCCTCGTCTTGCCAAGCTGTATCTGCTGACGTACGGCCCTTCGTGCCGCCTCTATCCAGGAGCCAACTTGAACACTCGCACCCGACGCGCCGCGCGCATCTGCCTCCCCAGGCCCGCGCGATGAAGTTTGATCTGCAGGCTTGGCTGCCGTTTTTGCGCTGGTGGCCGCGCGTCACCAGCGGCACCTTGCGCGCCGACCTGGTTGCCGGCCTGACTGGCGGGCTGATTTTGGTGCCCCAGGGCGTGGCCTTTGCCACCATTGCTGGCATGCCGCCCGAATACGGCCTGTACGCGGCCATGCTGCCGGCCGTGGTGGCGGCGCTGTGGGGTTCGTCCTGGCACCTGGTGTCGGGCCCAACTACGGCAATCTCAATCGTGGTGTTTGCCACCATGAGCCCGCTGGCCGAGGCCGGCAGCGCGCACTATGTGCAGCTGGTCTTGTCGCTCACGTTCTTAGTAGGCGTGTTTCAGTTGCTGCTGGGCGTGCTGCGCTTTGGCACGCTGGTGAACTTTGTCTCGCACACGGTGGTGGTGGGCTTTACCGCCGGGGCGGCGGTGCTGATTGCGACCAGCCAGGTCAAAAACTTCTTTGGCATTGCAATAGCGCGCGGCGCCTCGGTGGCGCAGGTGCTGCAAGGCTTTTGGGAGCAGGCCGGCCACATCAACCCCTATATTTCCAGCGTGGCGCTGGCCACCGTGCTGTGTTGCGTTGCGGCCAAACGCTGGCTGCCCCGGGTGCCGCACATGATTGTGGGCATGGTCTGCGGCAGCGTGCTGGCCTTTGCGCTGAACACGCAGTTTGGCGTCGATCGCACCGGCATTGGCAGCATAGGCGCGCTGCGCGTGGGCTTGCCGCCGCTCTCCATTCCCGACATGCGCTGGAGCACCCTGCGTGAGCTCGCGCCCATCGCCTTGGCCGTGGCCTTGCTGGCGCTGACCGAGGCGGTGTCGATTGCCCGCGCCATGGCCATCAAAAGCGGCCAGCGCATTGACGGCAACCAGGAATTTATTGGCCAAGGCCTGTCCAACCTGGCGGGGAGCTTTTTCTCAGGCTACGCGTCGAGCGGATCGTTCAACCGCAGCGGGCTGAACTTTGCCTCGGGCGCCAAAACGCCTTTGGCCTCGGTGTTCTCGGCGGTGTTTTTGCTGCTGATCATGCTGTTTTTGGCACCGCTGGCGCAGTATTTGCCCGTGGCGGCCATGGCCGGCATTTTGTTTGTGGTGGCCTGGGGGCTGATTGATTTTCATGAGATCGGCGAAGTGGTGCGCGCCAGCCGCAGCGAGGCCGCCATTTTGTTTGCCACGCTGGCCGCCACCCTGACGATTGAGCTGGAGTTTGCGATCTACATCGGCGTGGGCCTGTCTTTGCTGATGTACCTCAAGCGCACCTCGCACCCGGGCGTGGACGACGTCAAACCCGTGCCGGGCCAAATGCCTCCAGCGTTCAGCGCCAGCACCGGCTTGCCGGACTGCCCGCAGCTCAAAATAGTGCGCATCAACGGCTCCATCTTCTTTGGGGCGGCCAGCCATTTGCAAGACGCCCTGCAGCGCATTGACGAGCAAGACCCCGCCCACACCCACGTCTTGCTGGTGGCCTCGGGCATCAATTTTGTAGACCTAACGGGAGCGCAGATGCTAGGCCAGGAAGCGCGCCGACGCCGCACCCTGGGCGGCGCGCTCTACCTGTTCAACATGAAAGACGAACCCCTGGACATGTTGCGCCGCAGCGGCATGTTTGAGGCCATAGGCGCCGAGAACTTCTTCACCATGGGCGACGACGTGATGGCCGCCATCAAAACCCGCCTGAACCAGAACACCTGCGCCAGCTGCACGCGGCGGGTGTTTGCGCCTTGCAAACTTATCCACAACACCCTGACCAAGGGCGACGGGGCGCAAGCGCCCGATGACTTTTTGAGCCCCGCAGAGCGAAGGGCGCAAGGCCATGGCAGCGACACGCTGCGCGACCCTTTCGCATCCGTGAGCGCGCTACCAAACCAGTAAGGCAAAAAAAGCAATAGTGCGCTGCACGTCGGCGCCACGCTTGTCAGTAACGACGGGGCTTTTCAGCAAGTGGCCGGGCTGCTCTTGGTGGATTGGACTGCGGCGTCAAATTAGACGACGACGGCGCCGCAGCCTCACACCAAATCCAAAAACCCCAGCACCCCGTCCAGGTGCAGCGCAAAGTCGCTGATGGCGTGGTCGTTGCCGGGCAAGATGATCTGCTGCGCGCGGGGATAGCGGTCGCGCATTTCGCGCCAGTCCAGCACCTCGTCGCCCTGGGCGATCAGCGCCAGCTCAGGGCCGGCAGTGTGGCTGCCCTCTTGGGCGAGCTGCTCCAGTTCGCCGACGAACGCGACTTCAAAATAAAACTGTTCTTCGGGCGCGTGCCACTGGGTTTGCGCGCCAATGTGGCGGGCCAGGTCGCGCGCGGGAAACACCGCCGGGTTTAGCAGCACCGATTTACATCCGGTCTGGCGCGCCACCCACGAGGCATAAAACCCGCCCAGCGATGAGCCCACCACCGCCATGTGCGCACGCGGCCAGTCGGCAATCAGCGCGGCCACGCTGTCCATGGCCTGGCGCGGCGACGGCGGCAACTGCGGGCAGCACCACAGCACCTGCGGGTGGCGCTGCGCCACGGCCTGCGCCATCAGCGTGGCCTTGGCCGACGCAGGGGACGATCTAAAGCCGTGCAGGTAAAGCAAATGGGTGATGGCGGGCATGGGCAAGGTCTCGGGGCGGGTCTGTGGGTGGATGCGAGCGCCGCCCAAGGCCAAGAGGCGACAGGCGGCACAGGCGTGCTCGGTTATCGTAGACGCAAGCGACCATGCACCGTTGCAAGCGCCCCGGGTATTTGCAAGCACCGTGCCGTCGCCCAAGCCCCCCTTGACCCCCAGGAACCCCCGCCATGCAGCTCCACACCATTACCGCCGGCGTGCTTGAAGTCGCTTACCTAGACACCGGCCCGCGCCTAGGCCCGCCCGTGGTGTTGCTGCACGGGTTTCCGTATGACGTGCACGCCTGCCGCGCGGCGGGCGACTTGCTGGCGCAGGCGGGCTGCCGGGTGGTCACGCCCTATTTGCGCGGCTTTGGCCCCACCCGCTTTGTGCACGCCCACACGCCGCGCTCGGGCCAGCAGGCGGCGCTGGCTTTTGATTTGCTGGCGCTCTTGGATGCGCTGGGCATTCCCAGCGCGGTGCTGGCCGGTTACGACTGGGGCGGACGCGCCGCCTGCATCGTGGCGGCGCTGCACCCCGAGCGCGTGCGCGGTCTGGTCACAGGCAACGGCTACAACCTGCAAAACATTGCTGCGGCCGCTGCGCCCCAGTCGCCTGAAAACGAGCAGCGCCTGTGGTACCAGTACTACCTGCACGGGGCGCGCGGGGCGGCCGGTCTGGCGCAAAACCGCCGGGCCTTTTGCAAGCTCTTGTGGCAGCTGTGGTCGCCAAACTGGCAGTTTGACGAAGCCACTTTTGAGATGAGCGCCGCCGCCTTTGACAACCCCGATTTTGTGGGCGTGGTGCTGCATTCCTACCGCCACCGCTTTGGCCTGGTCGCCGGTGACCCGGCGCTGGACGGCTGGGAGCGCGCGCTGGCCGCGCAGCCCCCCATTGGCGTGCCCACGATTGCCATCGACGGCGCGGGCGACGGCGTCATGGCGCTGGGCGGCTCGGCCCATCACCAACACCATTTCACTGGCCCTTATGCGCACCGCGTGCTGCCCGTGGTGGGCCACAACCTGCCGCAAGAAGCACCCGAAGCATTTGCCAGCGCTGTACGCGAACTACTGTGAGCGCCCTGGCCAAGGCCTTTGCCTGGCTGCGGCGCAACCCTGGCCCATTAAACTGATTCATGCTGCGCCGCCTGCACGCGCTCTTTCTTTCCTTTTCAGGACCCGTTTGACCATGTCTTTGTTCCAGATCTCCCGCTTTTACGCCACGGCGCCCCGCGCCCGGTTTGCCCTGACCACCTTGGCGCTGGCCGCGCTCTTGGCCGCTTGCGGGCCCAGCGCTGCGCCGCCTGCGGGCGGACCGGGCGCCGGTGGCGGTGCGCCGCCCCCGGCTGAAGTGGGCGTGGTCACCGTCAGCACCGCCGATGTGGGGCTGGTAACCGAGCTGCCCGGGCGGCTGGAGGCATCGCGCGTAGCCCAGGTGCGGGCGCGGGCCGCTGGCATCTTGCAGCGCCGCCTGTTTACCGAGGGCAGCAGCGTCAAGGCCGGCCAAGTGCTGTTTGAGATTGACGACGCGCCCTACAAGGCCGCCTTTGACAGCGCCACCGCCAGCGTGGCCAAGGCCGAGGCCAACCTGATGCAAGCCAGCGCGCTGGCCAAGCGCTACGAGCCCCTAGCCGCCGCCAAAGCCGTAAGCCAGCAAGAGCTGGTAGCCGCCCAGGCCGCCCAAAAGCAGGCCGAAGCCGACGTGGCGGTGACCAAAGCCGCCGCGCAAACCGCACGCATCAACCTCAACTACGCCGCCGTCACCGCACCGATTGCCGGCAGCATTGGCCGCGC
The DNA here is from genome assembly GCA_945898115.1 of Comamonas sp. lk. Taxonomy (GTDB): domain Bacteria; phylum Pseudomonadota; class Gammaproteobacteria; order Burkholderiales; family Burkholderiaceae_C; genus Allorhodoferax. The sequence goes on along the minus strand of CAMDHS010000069.1, from coordinate 4,978 downwards.
GCTCGTCACCGAAGGCGCCCTGGTTGGCCAGGGCGAAGCCACGCCGCTGGCGGTGGTGCAACAAATCAACCCGATGTACGTCAACTTCACCCAGTCTGCGGGCGACGTGATGAAGCTGCGCCAGGCGCTAGAGGCCGGCAAACTCAAGCGCGCCAGCGGCAGCCAGGCTGCCAGCGTGCGCCTGGTGTTAGAGGACGGCAGCGAATACGCACGCGCCGGGCGCTTGCTGTTCTCGGACCTGACAGTAGACGCCACCTCGGGCCAAATCACCCTGCGCGCCGAAGTGCCCAACCCCGACGGCACGCTCTTGCCCGGCTTGTATGTGCGGGTGCGCGTGGAGCAGGCCCAGGCCAGCAACGCCATCGTGCTGCCGCAGCAAGCTGTGACACGCTCGGCCCAGGGCGACACGGTGATGGTGGTGGGTGCGGACGGCAAGGCCAAGCCGCGCCCGGTCAAGGTGGGTGGCCAGCAGCGCGGCCAATGGGTCATTTTGGATGGCCTGCAAAGCGGCGAGCAGGTGATGGTGGACGGCTTTCAAAAGCTGCGCGGTGACGCGCCGGTCAAGCCCGTGCCTTGGGTGGCGCCCGGCAGCCAACCTTCGGCCCCCGCCAGCGCCGCAACTGCGGCGGCTGCGCCAGCCAGTGCAGCTCCCCCAGCCCCCGCAGCCTCTGCCGCAAGCCGCTAGGGCCCGCACACCATGGCCAAATTTTTTATCGACCGCCCTATCTTTGCGTGGGTGATTGCGCTCTTCATCATGGTGGTGGGCGCGGTGTCTATTACCCAGCTGCCGATTGCACAGTACCCGCCGGTGGCACCTCCGTCCATCGTGGTCAGCGCGGTCTACCCCGGCGCCTCGGCGCAAACGCTGGAAGACGCGGTGCTTGCGGTCATCGAGCGCGAAATGAACGGCGCGCCCGGCCTGATTTACATGGAATCGGTGGCGCAAGCCGACGGCTCGGGCAATATCACCCTGAGTTTTCAGCCCGGCACCAACCCAGATTTGGCGCAAGTGGACGTGCAAAACCGCCTGGCCCGCGCCACGCCGCGCCTGCCCCAGGCCGTCACGCAACAAGGCGTGCGGGTGGACAAGTCGCGCAGCAACTTCTTGCTCTTCACCATCCTCAATTCTGACGACCCGGCCTGGGATCCGGTGGCCCTGGGCGACTACGCCGCGCGCAACGTGCTGCCTGAGCTGCAGCGCGTGCCCGGCGTGGGCCAGGCGCAGCTGTTTGGCACCGAGCGCGCCATGCGCGTGTGGATTGACCCGGCCAAGCTGCAGGGCTACAACCTGTCGGCCACCGACGTGAACAACGCCATCCGCGCGCAAAACGTGCAGGTCGCAGCCGGCGAGATCGGCAGCCTGCCCAATGTGGCCGGCCAGGGCGTGGCCGCTACCGTTATCGTCAACGGCCAGTTCAGCAGCCCCGAGCAGTTTGGCCGCATCGTGCTGCGCGCCAATGCCGATGGTTCTACCGTGCGTCTCAAAGACGTGGCCCGCATCGCCCTGGGCGGCCAAAGCTATGCCACCTCGGCGCGTCTGAACGGCAAGCCTTCTACCGGCATTGGCGTTCAGCTCGCGCCCACAGGCAACGCGCTGGCCACGGCCAAGGCGGTGCGTGCGCGCATGCAAGCGCTGGAAAAGTTTTTCCCCAAAGGCATGGCCTGGACTATTCCCTATGACAGTTCGCGCTTTGTGGAAATCTCCATCCGCCAGGTCACCGAGACGCTGCTCGAAGCCGTGGCCCTGGTGTTCCTGGTGATGTTTTTGTTCCTGCAAAACTGGCGCTACACCATCATTCCGACCATCGTGGTGCCGGTAGCGCTTTTGGGCACGTTTGCCTCGCTGCTGGCCCTGGGTTTTTCCATCAATGTGCTCACCATGTTTGGCATGGTGCTGGTGATCGGTATCGTGGTGGACGACGCGATTGTGGTGGTGGAAAACGTCGAACGCATCATGAGCGAAGAGGGGCTCTCGCCGCTGGACGCCACGCGCAAGGCCATGGGCCAGATCTCGGGTGCCATCATTGGCGTGACCGTGGTGCTGATCTCGGTGTTTGTGCCGCTGGCTTTTTTTGCCGGCTCGGTGGGCAATATTTACCGCCAGTTTGCGGCGGTGATGGGCATCTCGATTGCGTTCTCGGCGCTGATGGCGCTGTCGCTCACCCCGGCGCTGTGCGCCACCTTGCTGCTGCCCATGGAAAAAGGCCAGCAGCACGCCAAGACCGGCTTTTTTGGCTGGTTTAACCGCGGCTTTGCCCGCACCGCCAAGGGCTATGAGAGCAGCGTGGCACGCATGCTGCCGCGCGCAGCCCGCTACCTGGTGATTTACGTGGCTATCGTGGCCGCCGCCGCCGTCGTTTACAAGCGCCTGCCTACGTCTTTCTTGCCCAATGAAGACCAGGGCACCATGCTGGTCAATGTGCAACTGCCCCCGGGCGCAACGCAAGAGCGCACCCGCGCAGTCATGCAACAGGTGGAAGGCTTCATGCTCAAGCAGCCTGAAGTGCAAAGCATGGTGACGGTGCTGGGCTACAGCCTGGGCGGCCTGGGACAAAACGCCGCGCTGGGCTTTATCACCCTGAAAGACTGGAAAGAACGGTCTGGCCCCAGCAGTTCAGCGCAGGCCCTGGCGGGGCGCTCGTTTGGTGCGCTCGGGAGTATCCACGACGCTTTCATCTTTCCGCTGAGCCCCTCGCCCATTCCCGACCTGGGCAACGCCTCGGGCTTTAACTTCCGCCTGCAAGACCGCGCTGGCCTGGGCCACGACGCGCTCTTGGCTGCGCGCAACCAGTTGCTCGGCATGGCGGCGAAAAGCACGGTGATTACCCAGGTGCGCCCCGACGGCCTGGAAGACGCGCCGCAACTGCAACTCGACATTGACCGCGACAAGGCCCAGGCCCTGGGCGTGGGCTTTGACGCCATCAACGCGGTGATATCGACCGCGCTGGGTTCGGCCTATATCAACGACTTTCCCAACGCCGGGCGCCTGCAGCGCGTGGTGGTGCAGGCAGACGCGCCTGCACGCATGCAGCCCGACGACTTGCTGCGCCTGAGCGTGCAAAACAGCCGGGGCCAGGCAGTGCCGTTTTCGGCCTTTGCCAGCACGCGCTGGGTCAAAGGCGCCATGCAAACCATACGCTTCAACGGCTACCCCGCCATGCGCATCAGCGGCAGCGCAGCACCTGGCTTTAGCACCGGTGACGCGATAGCCGAGATGGAAAAGCTCGCCGCCCAATTGCCCGCGGGCTTTGGCTTTGAATGGACGGGTTTGTCGCGCGAGGAAAAGCTGGCCGGTTCGCAGTCGCTCATCTTGTACAGCTTTGCGATTCTGGCGGTGTTTTTGTGCCTGGCCGCGCTGTACGAGAGCTGGTCGATTCCCCTGGCCGTGGTGCTGGTGGTGCCGCTGGGTGTGCTGGGCGTGTTGCTGGCCACGCTGCTGCGCGGCTACGCCAATGACGTGTACTTCCAGGTTGGGCTGATCACCATCATCGGCCTGTCGGCCAAAAACGCGATTTTGATCATCGAGTTTGCCAAAGACCTGCAAGCCCAGGGCAAGGGCCTGATCGAGTCGGCGCTGGCGGCAGCGCACTTGCGCTTTCGCCCGATCGTGATGACTTCGATGGCGTTTACGCTGGGCGTGCTGCCGCTGGCCTTGTCCACCGGCGCGGGCTCGGCCAGCCAGCGGGTGATTGGCACCGGCGTGATGGGCGGCATTTTGACGGGCACCGTGCTGGCGGTGGTGTTTGTGCCGGTGTTTTTTGTGGTGGTGCGTGGCCTGTTCAAGGGCAGCAAACGCCAGCACGACGTCCATGCCGCCCAAGCGGCGCACATGGGAGTGCACAAGGATGAATAAACACCCACACACCGGCATGCACACCGCCGCGCAGCGCAGCCTGCGCCTGAGTCTCTTGGCAGGCGCAATGGCTGGTGCTTTGGCCTTGTCGGCCTGCAGCACGCCCAAGCTGTTCAAGCGCCCGGCCCCGCCCATTGCACCGCAGTGGCCCGCGAGCGCTCAGGCGCCCGAGGCCGCCCCGGCCGGCGACTTGCTGCCCTGGCGCAGGTTTTTTACCGACCCGGCGCTGCAAGCCCTGATCGCCCAAGCGCTGGAACACAACCGCGACCTGCGGGTGGCCGCACTCAATATGGCGCAGGCCCGCGCCCAGCTTGGTCTGCGCAGCGCCGACCAGCTGCCCACGCTCAACGCCGGGCTGGGCATGAGCCGCGCGCCCAACAGCAGCGGCAATATGGCCACCAGCTTTACCGGCGGCCTCTTGGTCAGCAGCTACGAGCTGGACTTTTTTGGCCGCGTGGCCAGCCTCAAAGAGCAAGCGCTGGCGCAGTACCTGGCGTCTGAGGAAGCACGCCGCACGGCGCAGATCAGCCTGATTGCCACGGTGGCACAGGCCTGGATGGGCCTGGGCGCAGACGAACGCCTGCTGCGCCTGGCGCAAGACACGCTGGCCTCGCGCGAGGCGTCTTTGCAACTGGTGGCGCTGCGCCTAGAGCACGGCGCCTCGTCCGAGCTAGATGTGCGCCTGGCGCAATCGCTGGTGCAAGGCGCGCGCGTGAGCCTGGCGCAATTGCAGCGCCAACGCGCCCAAGACGAAAACGCCCTGGTGCTGCTGCTGGGCCAGCCGCTCTCCCCCGCGCAATCCGGGCTCTTGGGCGCCGATGCGCCCGCCACCACCTTGCCCGCGCTGCCCGCAGGTTTGCCGTCCGAGCTGCTCACGCGCCGTGCTGACATTCGCCAGGCGGAGCAGCAGCTCGCTGCCGCCAACGCCAATATTGGCGCTGCGCGCGCCGCTTTCTTCCCGCGCATTGCGCTCACGGCGAGTGCAGGCAGCGCCAGCAGCGAGCTGGGTTCGCTGTTCAAAGACGGCTCTTGGAGCTACACCTTTGTGCCCCAGCTGCTGCTGCCCCTGTTTGACGGCGGGCGCAACGAGGCCAATTTGGCCGCAGCCAAAGTGGGCTTTGACAT